>QGUR01000056.1 GCA_003242205.1 Chloroflexota bacterium
CCCCGCCTTTTTGGGTGGGGGGGTTTCCAAAAAACTGCCGATTGTCCCCTTGCGACAAATTGATAAGGCGCGGCGTTGCGCGAAGATACCCGTCGCCCCGCCGGCGCTCAGACACTGAGGTTATCGCGGCAGAATTTGAGGCTGTCGCCCAGATTTCGCCGCAGCGTGGCTGCTTCCTTAAATGCCAGCGCGCCGGGCGACAATTCGAGGCTGATCGTTCCGTTGTAGCCGTCGGCGTGGAGGGCGCGCAGCAGTTTCTTCAGATTGAGGCTGCCGCGATGTGGCAGGCGATGCTCGCGGCCATCGTAATTGCTGAGGTGAATGTGACAGACGCGCTCGCGCGCCGCCTGATAAGCGTCCAGCGGATCGACGCGCATGGTCGCCCAATGCGTCGTATCGAGCGTCAGATAGCGGTGCGACCGGCTCCAGCTTTCGACATCGTTCCACCATGTGTTGTCGATGAGCACGCCGCCCACACGATTGACCGGCATATTCTCCAGCGCGATTTTGACCTTGCTGCGCTCCTGTATGCCCGGCAGGTCGCGTTCGATCCATGACTTGACGGGATTAACGATCTTTCGCCACGGCAGCCGAAACTGCCGCCCGTCAACGCTCAGCGTCAGCCCGCCTCGTTTCCGCGGCAGGTGAACAACAATCGTCTCGGCTCCGATGGCCTGCGCCAGTTCGAGCGTGTACTCAACACGCCTGATCTCGTTGTGATCGGCCTTCCAGCCCGGCGTGCGCGGGCTGAACGGCGTGTGCGCTACCAGCACCGGCAAGTCGAATTCCTTGCTCAACCGTTTCAGATAGGCGGGATCGCGCGTGCTGTAGCGCTCATCGCACATGACCTCGATGCCGTCGTAGCCAGCACTAGCGGCCAGTTCAAAGCAGTAGGCAACATCAAAGACATAAAGCGATCCTGTCGAAAACAGGATGCGTGGTCCGGTCATCACAGGCTCTTTCAGTTTGCGAGAAGGCAGGTTATTGTAGCACGCCCGCTGCCGGGATCGGAACGCGCAACCAGCGGCCCGCTCTTAGAGCCTAGCCGGACTGTTCCGCGTAGTAGCGACGCGTTTCACTTTCGCGCCCGCGCACGACGCGCCTGCCCTTCAAAGGGCCGGAGGTCTCCGTCACGATGGTCGCCTGGCTCTCGTGGCCATCGCGCTCGTAGTAGACAACCACCCAGTCGCGCGTCGCGCCAAGTTCATGGGCGCGGGCGGTGTTCGAGTAGAGGGCCGTAAAATTCCAGCCATCGCGCTCGGTATTCAGGACCGGCAACCAGGCTTCGTTGTTCGGGTTGAAGCGGCGCGGCGCGATCGTCCGCAACTGGCCTGCCTCGGCCTTGCGCCGGTATTCCTCGTCCACCGCCAGCAGCAGCCCAACCGGCGGTCGCGCTTGCTGGCTCGCGGCTCTGGCGAAGCGGCGTACCGGGCCACCCCGCAGCATCCCTGCCAGACTGGCGCGCACCGCCTCGGCCCGGCGGCGGCCAAATCCCTCAACCGCTTGCAGCCGCCCGTCGTGGGCCGCCTCCTCCAGTTCTTCGAGCGTCTGGATATGCAGCGTCGATACCAGTCGTTTGGCCAATTCCGGCCCAATGCCCGGCACGCGCTCAAACAGCTTTTCCGGCGTCACCTCAGCTTCCAGATCGCGCAGCAGGTCAGACTTGCCTTCGATGACGTATTCGCTGATGACAGCAGCCAGTCCCGGCCCGATGCCCGGCACGCGCTCAAGCTCGTCGAACCGGTTATTCAGGACGTATTCAGCGACCGGCCGGTCATGGTCACGCACGCCGTTCGCGCCGTTACGATAGGCGCGCACGCGAAACGGGTTGGCGTCCTGCGCTTCCAGCAAGTCCGCGATGCGGTTGAGCAGATCGGCGATGTCCTGATTGGACGGGAACATGCTCGCAAGCCTTCCGCTAACCGGGCCGGTTTATTAAATTCTATATTATAAATGAACTAAAAAGAAAGGTGGCCAAGCCATACCATGCCAGGGCTGGCCGCGCGAATGCCATGCGAGAGGGGTATAATCCGACCCCGTGTCGATAGCCAGTCAAAAGCCAAAAAGGAAGAATGACGATGGCCAAGCTAGACCTGATGCGCGAACTCACACTGCCGCAAGGCGGAAAAATCCTTTTGCTGGTGATGGATGGTCTGGGCGGGCTGCCGCGCGAGCAAGGCGGCCTCACCGAACTCGAAACCGCGCGGACGCCCAACATGGACCGGCTTGCGCGGGAAGGCAGTACCGGCCTCAGCATCCCGGTTTCGCGCGGTATCGCCCCCGGCAGCGGCCCGGCCCATCTGGCGCTGTTCGGCTACGACCCGCTGGTGTATGACATTGGCCGGGGCGTGCTGGAGGCGATTGGCATCGGGCTGGACGTGCGCGAGGGCGACGTCGCGATTCGCGGTAACTTCTGCACCATCGACGAAAATGGCGCGATCACCGACCGGCGCGCGGGCCGCATTCCAACCGAAGAAGGGGAAAAGCGCGTCGAATTGCTGAAGGACATCCAGATTGACGGCGTCGACATCAGCATTCGCGCCGGAGAAGGCTACCGCTTCGCAATGGTCATGCGCGGCGAAGGCCTCAGCCCCGAAGTGGCCGATACCGACCCGCAGGCTACGGGCGTGCCGCCGCTACCTGCCAAAGCCACCAGCCCTTCTGCCGAACGCACGGCGGAACTGGTCAACCGCTGGTTGGAAGAGGCGCGCAAACGGCTGAAAGGCCACGAACCGGCCAATATGGTCACGCTGCGCGGCTTTGCTACCGACCCGAATCTGCCGAAATACCGCGACGTTTATAAGCTGAAAGCGGCCTGCGTCGCCGTGTATCCGATGTATAAGGGCGTCAGCCAGTTGGTCGGCATGGACGTCATTCCAACCGGCCCGCACGACAGCATCGCCGATGAGTTCAGGAAGGTCGGCGAAATCTGGAACGATTACGATTTCGTCTTCTGCCACGTCAAGCCAACCGACAGCCGGGGCGAAGATGGCGACTTCGACGCGAAGGTAGCCGTGATTGAGGAAGTGGACCAGAATCTTCCTGCGCTGCTCGATCTCAAGCCGGATGTCGTCATCATCACGGGCGATCATTCGACGCCCGCCACTTATCGCGCCCATAGCTGGCATCCAGTACCGACGATTCTGTGGGCTCCCGGAACGCATATGACAGACCCGGTCGAGACGTTTGGCGAGCGTGCCTGTCTCGGCGGCGCACTGGGCCAGTTCCCCGCGCCCGATCTGATGCCGCTGGCGCTGGCGCACGCGCGCCGGCTGGTCAAGTACGGAGCCTAGCGCTAACGAAAAAGGGACAGCCAGTAAGTTTTGGCTGTCCCTTTTATTTCCCACACACGTTCACGCTATTGCGGTCGCAGATAGCCCAGCCGCCGCAGCACATTGTTGGTTTGCCGCAACAACTGTTCAGCCCAGTTCAACACCTGTAAATCCGCTTCACCGGCGGTCAGCTTGCGCGCTTCCACCGTTTCGGCCAGCTCGCGAACCATGATCCAGGGGTTCTCAATGCTCGAGCCTACCAGCGGCGTCAGGGCAATCCCGGCCATCACCAGCGGCAGATAGAGATAGCGTAAACTCTCGCCGTCCGCGCCGGTTACCCATGCCGCCACCCGTTCCGCATAAACCTGCGGGTTTTCCGCCGGCATAACCGAGTCGCCCAGATATGAGCGCACGATTTCCAGACCAAGGGCAACGGCATCCGCCAGTACCGCCTCGTACAGGCTGTTAGCGGCGATCTCTCCCGGTTCCTGATCGGCTGCCACCGTCTCGTTGGCAATCACCGCGGCGCACAGCGCGCGGAACCAGCGGCTCTGGTGCATCTCCTGATCGCGCTCATACAGCGACGCCTCCCCGATGGTGTAAGCCATCAGTTTGGTAATCGCCTTGATCTCACCCGGCGCCAGCCTTATCCCGCGCCGCGCAAATACTTCTTCTGTTCTGTAGTAAAACGGCCAGTAGACGGCCGTAGTCGTCATGGCTCCGGCAAGTTCTGCCGCCAGTTGGCGCTTGTTTTCCAGTTGCTCCCGCTCGTTGATCAGATCCTGAGGGCTCCAGATCGTTTCGTAGCGAGCCGTCAGCGAATACAGCGCGGGCGAAAGACGAGTGGGCGCAAGGTCGAAGAAGGTCGTCAGCGTGTCGGGCAGAACGGGCTTATAGATGGTGTTGAATGTGACCTCACGCAGCGCCTGAAGTTTAAGTGGCGACATCGACAGGTAGCCGGGACGGGCCGCGCCGCCACGAGGACGAACCGGCCTCCCCGACCGGCCACTGCGCGAATTGATGGTCACCCGCGCAGGGATATTGACGCCAGGCTGGGACGGCGGGTAAGCGATAATCGGCATTCGCAGGACGCCCACTTCGCCCGGCCCCATTGGCTGCTCGATCACCGGCCCCGGCCCCTCCAGCACGAGCAGCATACCCCGGCGATCCTGCATCGGCAGTTGAAGTGTGACCTTCACCTGTAACGGCTGGTCGATCATGTTTTGCAGCAGCAGCACCAGTTCCAGAGGCTGATTGATAAATGCCTGACGTGGAAACACACCCAGCGCGCATTGCAAATGTTCCAGATCAGTCCGCAATCCATCGGTGAGCGCGCCAAGTACGTCGGGATAGGCCATCTCAAAATCTTTCGCGACCATGGATATCCCTCAAAACTACAGAATATCTTTGCGATGCGATCACTTGGGCTCCGCACACCCTGCAGAAAGAGCAATACAAATAGATGAACAAATTATATCATCTATATGCATCTGTGTTACAAAATTATACGATTTTCAGATTTCAGGAACGCGCAGCGATCAAAATGCCGGATGGCCAGCGTGGAGCAGGCCGGTTTCGATCACCCCCGGCGCATACGCGCTGAGCAACCGGCGCAGGTCCTCCAACGCGGCTGTTACGTCCTGCTGCGCTTGGGCGTGCAGCCCTTCAACGATAAAGAGGATATCGGTGGTGTCGTCGCGCGCGCCGACGACATCCGCCTGACGCCAGCACCAGCGCCGCGCCACAACCGTTCCGGCGGCGTCCGCGAAAATGACCTCGCCCGGCGCGGGATGCTCGACTTCGGTCTGATTCAGATTGCGAAAAGGCTCGCTGCCGTCAGCGTAGCGCACGGTGATGCCACCCTCGATGCCACGCAGGTCCATCGCCGCCACCGGCAGGGCATAGCGAATGCTCACCAGATTGCCAATATCGACCAGCGTGTTGATATGGGGAATATCCCCCTTCCGGGTCAACCGACGCAGGAGCGCTTCCGCCGCGCTGCGATACTGTGTTGGGTCGACGCCGAAGGCGCGAAAAGCAGCTCGCCACGCCGCCAGCGACGGTAGCTCGCTCAACGGACGGTCGCCCAGACGTTGCAGCACGGCCTGCTGTTCGGCCCGGAACTCGCCGGCCAGCTCCGCAGGCGTAGCTCCCATACGCAATCCACGTACCAGAGCTACACCACCGACGATGCCCGGAAAGGCGGCGATAATGTCAGCGTGATACTGGAAGAGAGACATAGCGCATATCAGCTCCGTCGTCTGACCAGCCGGACCGCAGGGCACTAGCGAAAATACGACGCGCCGTTGATATCCACAATCGCGCCCGTCAGGAACTCGGCCTGTTCCGAGGCAAGAAACACAATCGTATAGGCCACTTCTTCAGGCCGGGCAACGCGGCCAAACGGACTCTGGCTGCGGATGGACTCGGCCTCCGGGCCGGTTAGCGCCTCAGCCGCCATGTCAGTTTCTACCCAGCCGGGGGCCACGCCGTAGACCGAGATGCGATGTTTGCCGAGCGCTTTGGCCAGCGATTGTGTCAGCGAGTTCAACCCCGCCTTGCTCGCGCCATAGGCCGGCGCATCGGCTTCGCCGCGATACGCGCCGCGAGACGAAACGTTGATGATGCGGCCACCGCCCTGCGCGATCATCTGTCGCGCCGCCCAGTAGGCGACGTTGGCCGCGCCGGCAAGGTTGGTCATCAGCGTGCGCGTCCAGACATCCAGCCAGGTAGCATAATCGGCCTCTGCCGGTGAGCTGTCCTCAAAGATCGCCGCGTTGTTCACCAGCACGTCCAGCCGCCCCATCGTGGCAACGACGGCTTCGACCATCTGCTTTACCGCTTCAGGGTCGGCCACGTCCGCCTGTATGGTCATGTGAGGCCCGCCGGGCAGAGACGCCTTCAGCGCGTCCGCAAGCGCCGCGTTACGGTGGTAGTTGAGCGCAAGGCGCGCGCCGCATCGGGCGAACAGCTCAGCCGTCGCCCTGCCAATGCCGCGCGACGCGCCCGTCACCAGAACGACTCGTTCGTTGAAATCCAGCATGTGCTTATCCGTTCGTGACGGCTCCGGGCAAGCGCCGGAACCGGGATACCGCCTGCCCGGATTGTACCGCAGACGGAATCAAAAAGAGGGCTGCATAGCAGCCCTCCCGCGCTCACAACCGGACCGGTCAATAAGCAACAGGCCGCCTCCTGCGGGTCAGCAGGCCGACGATGAGCGAGAAGATCAGCGACCCGATGATCGACCAGAGAACGGGGAATGGCTGGTCGCCGACCTGAATCACGAGCGGCTCTGGCAACTGGAGCTGGCGCGATAACCAGAAACCGATCAGAGCGCCGATGTAGCCAATCACTGCCGAAATCAGGCATCCGCCGAGGGAATAGCCCGCCAACGCCTGTCCAATCGCGCCCGCAATGGCCGCGATCACTGCCAGCACCAGGAATTCGATTATCGACACTCCGCACCTCGTTTCTCCAGCGTCTGGAAGAGGTCAGCCGCTTCGCCATAGTTAATTACAATCGTCATTATACATAGAGTTTGCAGTTCGAGCATGAACAACGGATGAATTGGCAGGGAAGTGCAATAAAAAGGCCCTGTCTCTTCTCGAAACAGGGCCTGAGTGGTTTGCGGGGATCTAGACGACCTCAGCCGGGACAACGGTCTGGAAAACCAGGCTTTGGCCGTCGGGCGCGACATCGACCAGGATGTGATCGCCCTCGCGCACGTGGCCTTCCAGAATCTGCATGGCCAGCGGGTCCTGCAGTTCGCGCTGCATGGCCCGTTTGAGCGGCCGCGCGCCAAAGACGGGATCGTAACCCTTTTCGGCCAAGAACTTCTTGGCTTCTGGCGTCAGTTCCAGCGTCAGCCGGCGGTCGGCCAACAGACGATCCAGACGCTGCAACTGAATGTCGACAATTCGCACGATGTCTTCCTGCGACAGGCTGTGGAAGACGATGATCTCGTCCAGCCGGTTCAGGAATTCGGGCCGGAAGAAGTGATCCAGCTCGGCCATGACCGCACTGCGAACGGCGTTCGGGTCGCTACCGGCCATCGACTTGATGATCTGCGAGCCGACGTTGCTCGTCATGATGATCACCGTGTTCGTGAAGTCGACGGTACGCCCCTGCCCATCGGTCAGACGGCCATCATCGAAGACCTGCAGGAACACGTTGAAGACTTCGGGGTGCGCCTTCTCGACCTCATCCAGTAGCACGACCGAATACGGGCGGCGACGCACCGCTTCCGTCAACTGGCCGCCTTCTTCATACCCCACGTAGCCGGGCGGCGCACCGATCAGACGGGCGACGCTGTGGCGCTCGCCATACTCGCTCATGTCGATACGAACCATCGCGTGCTCGTCATCGAACAGGAACTCCGCCAGCGTGCGCGCCAGCTCGGTCTTGCCGACGCCGGTCGGCCCCAGAAACAGGAACGTACCCAGCGGGCGGTTCGGGTCCTGCAGGCCGGCGCGGCTGCGGCGAATGGCCGCCGATACCACGCGCACGGCTTCTTCCTGCCCAATGACGCGCTGGTGCAGGCGCGCTTCCATGTTGACGAGCTTTTCGACTTCGCCTTCCAGCAGACGCGCGACCGGGATGCCGGTCCAGCGCGAAACGACTTCGGCAATCGTGTCGGCGTCAACCTCTTGGCGCAGCATGCCACCGCTTTCCTGCTGCATGGCTTTCAGGGCGGTTTCACGCTCGACAAGCTGCTTGTCCAGTTCGGGCAGCGTGCCATAACGCAGGCGGGCCGCCGTCTCAAGATCGGCGCGGCGCTCGGCCTGTTCAAGCTGCACCTTGGCTTCGTCGATCCGGGCCTTGATCTCGCTGATCGCCTGAATGGCTTCTTTTTCCTTCTGCCAGCGAGCCGTCAGCGCGTTCAGCGTCTCGCGCAGGTTGGCGATTTCTTCCTCGATGGCCTCCAGGCGCTCCTGAGATGCCCGGTCACGCTCTTTCTTCAGCGCCTCGCGCTCGATCTCCAACTGCATGATCTGGCGCTCGACGTTATCCAGCGCCTGCGGCTTGGAGTCGATTTCCATCCGCAACCGCGACGCCGCCTCGTCAATCAGGTCAATCGCCTTGTCGGGAAGCTGGCGGTCGGAAATATAGCGGTTGCTCAGCGTGGCGGCGGCGATGACCGCGCTGTCCTGAATCCGCACGCCATGATGCACTTCATAGCGCTCCTTCAGGCCGCGCAAAATGCTGATCGTATCCTCGACGCTCGGCTCGTCGACGAAAACAGGCTGGAAACGACGCTCCAGCGCGGCGTCCTTCTCAATGTACTTGCGGTATTCATCGAGCGTCGTCGCGCCGATCATCCGCAGTTCGCCGCGCGCCAGCATTGGTTTGAGCATGTTGCTGGCATCGACCGCGCCTTCCGCCGCACCCGCGCCAACGACGGTATGCAACTCATCGATGAACAGGATGATGCCGCCATCGCTGTCGGCGACTTCCTTGAGCACCGCCTTGAGGCGTTCCTCAAACTCGCCGCGATACTTCGCGCCTGCCAGCAGGCTGCCCATATCGAGCGAAATGATCCGCTTGTTACGCAGCCCTTCGGGCACGTCGCCGTTGACGATCCGCTGCGCCAGCCCTTCGACGATGGCGGTTTTACCGACGCCCGCCTCGCCGATCAGCACCGGGTTGTTCTTCGTGCGCCGGCTGATAACCTGAATCACGCGGCGAATCTCGTCATCGCGGCCGATTACCGGGTCGAGTTTGCCCTGACGCGCCAGCGAGGTCAGGTCGCGCCCGTACTTCTCAAGACTCTGGTAGGTGCTTTCGGGGTCCTGCGACGTAATACGCTGGCCACCGCGAATGGCCGCCAGCGCCTGCAGGATGCTGTCGCGCGTGACGCCATGACGTTGAAGCACGCCGGATACCGAGTCGACCTCCGTCAGCGCCAGCAGGATGTGTTCGGTGCTGGTGTAGTCGTCGTGCATGCGCTGCGCTTCGGCCTCGGCGCGATTCAGCGTTTCGACCGTCTGGCGACTCAGCCCCACCTGCACGTTGCTGCCATAGGCCCGCGGGCGGCTTTGCAGCATTTGTTCCAACTCTGCAAGCAGCGCCTGCGGGCGCGCGCCGATCTTGGCCACCACTTCCGGGACAACGCCATCCTGCTGCCGCAGCAACGCGACCAGCACATGCAGCGGCTCGATGCTGGAATGCCCGTACTCGGTAGCCAACGACTGCGCCTTCAGCAACGCCTCCTGCGCCTTATTCGTGTACCGGTTCAAATCCATTTACAACTCCATGACAATGTTTTGGAAATTCATTATGAAGTTTATTGCCATGCCATTGGATTCGTATCAGAAGCGCATCAGAAACAGGTATGCTTGAGTGAAAAGGGGGCGGGCGTAGGGCAAGCGATGGCCAGGCGAAGCACAGGACCTTAGTACCCCTATTTACTTGCATCTGTAAGGGTGTTATACTCTGCCTATCGTCGGGCTAATCGAAAGGAGGTGATCGTGTCTAGTCGCAGTCATATGGGGGTGAACCCCAACTGACGCTCACCTTCTCTAAGTGAGCGTCCGCACTAGTTGCGGGTTCGCTCCCATGAGACCGCAAATCGACGGCCCCTGGACTCTACCGGGGGCCGTCCCGTTTTATTCCAGTTATTCACCGCACTCCGGCACGACCGAGGTCTGAGGTCGCTCTTCAAGCACCAGCGGAACCTCGAACGTCTCTTCGCCGCGCACAATCAGCAGATCAATCGTATCCCCCGGCCTGCCATTGGCGACCAGATAAGCCAGCAGTTCGTCCATGGTCTGAATATAGACACCATCGACAGCGACGATAATGTCGCCGCCCGCGCAAACCGCCACGCCGCGCACCATCACCTGCCGCGTTCCACCGCGCAAACCGGCCTTGGCTGCCGGTGAATTGGGCGAGACGGTGTCGATCAGCACACCCGCCGTCACCGGCAGGTTGAGCGGTTCCGCGAGCGCGGCGACGCCAAAGCCATCTTCTGCCGACAGGCTGGAAATGCCGATCCAGGCGTAATTGACGCGTCCCGTCTCGATGAGTTCAGGCACGACGCGCTGCAACGTGCGCGACGGCACGGCGAACCCGACTCCCTGAAAAGTGCCGCTCTCGGTGCTAATGGCGGTGTTGACGCCGATCACTTCGCCGCGCGAATTGAGCAACGGCCCGCCGCTGTTGCCGGGGTTAATATTGGTATCCACCTGAATGATCGACGGATTGTTGAACTGGCTCAGGTTCGTCAGGTCGAGCAGGCGCGCAGATGGAAGCTGGCGGCCCAGACCGCTGACGATGCCGACCGTCATCGAACTGGCGAGGCCAAAGGGGTTGCCAATCGCAATCGCCCGCTGGCCAACCCGCACCGCGTCCGAATCGCCGATGACGACCGGCACAAGGCGGCTCGGATCGGTATCGACTTTCAGCACGGCGAGGTCGCTGTAAGGATCAGCGCCTAGCACCTCGGCAACCGTCACATAACCGTCGTTGAAAGTCACGCGCACTTCTTCGGCGTCCTGAACCACGTGAGCATTCGTCACGATGTGCCCGCTGTCGTCATAGATGAAGCCCGACCCGCTGGAACGGTCGCCCAGACCGGGGTGCGGCGTAGAGATCACGATATCGATATTGACGACCGACGGCGCGATGCGCTGGTAAATGTTCGTCAGCAGCAGATACTCGGCGTCGGCGGCGTCGATGATCTCCTGCGGAACCGGCGTCGCGGTTGCCCGCGCTGTCTGCCTGAAGGCCGCATTCACCGGCAGATTCGCCAGCGGCGTGCTTGCAACCGCGTTGGGGGGAAGCGCCACCTGCGTATCTTCCGGCCCGCACGCCGGCAAAGCAAGACAGCCCACAACCAGCGCCACTGCGACGATAGTTTTCAAAGACACGCAACCACCTCTCTAAACAAGAACGGGAGCGCGACAGGTAACGCTCCCGGCAGATGACATTCGAGACGACCCTGAGACAATCGACCGCGCCTAGAAAGTCGCCTTTAGCTGCTCGACAAGCCGGCGCTGCTCATCGGTCAGGTGTTCCGGCACGGTAATCAGGACGCGGGCGTAAAGGTCGCCGTACTGTCCCTTCTTCTTCAACACTGGCATACCCTTGCCGCTCAGCCGGAATTTCCGCCCCGACTGCGTGCCCGCGGGTATCTTCAGCCGCACGGGACGGCCAAGCGTCGGCACTTCGACCGTGCCACCCAGCATCGCGGTGAACATATCGACCTTGACATCAACGTACAGGTCATCGCCGTCGCGCTCGAACTGCGGGTCAGGCTCGACATGCACAATGAGATACAGGTCACCCGGTTGGCCACCGCCATAGCCGGGCTCGCCTTCACCCGCGAGACGGACTTTGGTTCCGGTCGCCGCGCCCGCCGGGATATTGACCCGCACCGTGCGGTCGCCCTTGCTGATCAGGCGCGTAGTACCTGTATAGGCTTCCTGAAGCGAAATGGTGACCGTTTGTTCCAAATCGCGACCCGCGACCATCGGATTGGCCTCAGGGCCAAAACCGCCGAAGCCACCGAAGCCACGGCTTCGCGTGCGGCTCCCCGTACTACGCCCAAAGCCGCCGATACTGCCAAAAATACTTTCAAGAATATCCGACATATCGCCAATATCGACGTTGGTCGTGTAATACGTGCCGTTGCCGCCATACGCGCCGGCCTGCTGGAAGGCCGAGCCGAAGCGATCATACTGGGCGCGTTTATTGGGATCGCTCAGCACTTCGTAGGCTTCATTAATCTCTTTGAATTTCTGCTCCGCTGTCGGGTCGCCGGGATTGGCGTCCGGATGGTACTTCTTCGCCAGCCTGCGAAACGCCTGTTTAATCTCTTTTTCGCTCGCAGTTCTGTCTACACCCAGCGTCGCGTAATAGTCCTTTGCCATCGGGTGTTTCGTTCTCCCACAAATTCAGATCACGGTCAATCGAGTCGTCTGTCAGTCGCTCCCGATCGAACCAGTTTGCTTCCGATAAACCATCTCCTCATCGAATTGTATGATTTGTCGTAACACAAGTCAACGCTGCCGGAGGATTCTAAGACATTATTTACACGGGTATTGAGCCAACAAAAGGGAAAACGGATGCCGTAGCGACATCGCCACGAAATGATGGCGAGGGCAGGCAAACCTGCCCTCGCGGATGTGAAACGCGCTTATTGCCCCGGTTCCGGCGTGATTTCGGGCAACAGGCTCTCTACCAGCGGGCTGGTTAGATCGAGCGATGATTCGGGAACCGGAGGGGCGGTGAAGTTGGGATCGGCCGTGATGCCCTCAAAGTCGAACAGGAAGGGGCTGTTGGCTGGAACCAGCGCCAGACGGATGTTATCGGCCAGAGACTGAATGTACTGGTACTGAACCAGCAGCGGGTTCGCCGCGATCTGCTCACTCACCAGACGCAGCGCCTCAGCTTCGGCCTGCGCGCGCAGGATGATCGCCTGCGCTTCACCTTCGGCTCGGGCAATGGCGGCATCGCGCTCGCCCTGCGCAACCGCGCGCGCCTGTTCAGCTTCCTGACGGCGCTGTTCGACGCGGAAACGAGCCTGCTGCGCTTCCTGCTCGGCAATCTGCGCGCGCTCAATCGACGCGGCGAATTCCGGCGTGAAGGTGATATCACGGATGAGCAGGTCGGTCAGAATCAGGCCTTCTTCCCGCATGCGCTGATCCATGATTTCCTGCATTTCATTTTCAAGCTCGCCACGCTGCGCGCCGTAAATCTGCGCCGCGCGGAAACCGGAAATGACATCGCGGACCACGCCGCGCGCCGTCGGGCGGACGAAGTCATCCTGATAGCGGTCGCGCCAGCGCTGGTGAACCAGATTCACCTGAGCCGGGTTGATGCTGTACAGGATGCTGACGTCAATCGCAATTTCCTGACCATCAAGCGTGCGCGCGCGCACGGCGTCGTCCTCAGAACTCCGGTCTTCCATCGCGCCCGACATGGTGTAGTTTTGCTGAAGGGTCGGATAGATCGTATAGGTGTGGACGATCGGCACGACAATGTGCGTTCCCGGCTCACGTGGTTCTTCCAGATTGCCGCTCAGTGTGTTGAAAACGACAGCAACTTCGCCCGGCTGCACGATGAGCACGCCCTGACTAAGCACGCTAAAAACCAGCCCGGCGATGAGGCCGACCCCGGCGAGCAACAGGCCCGAACGAACCGACCTGCCCTGTGAAGCCGAAAGAACGACAGTTGCGACGCCGATCAGGAACGCCGCAAAACCCACCAGGGCGAGGATGCCGACGATTGCACTGATGCCACCCATTGAGTACTCCAATCAAGATCTACAGTGAATGCGTTTAGTGTAACATACGCATAGAAGACCCTTAATGTTGCAGCCGGTAACAACCCTATTCTTGGGGGACCAGCACGGTCTGACTGGCCGTGAAGAGCGCTTCGAGCCAGTCACGCTGTGTTTTCTCGGCCAGCACCAGCACCATATCGTTCGGCTGCAACACCGTGCTGCCTTTCGGCACGATCATCTGTTCATCGCGGGCCAGCAGCACGATCAACGTTTCCTCAGGCAAATGCAGGTCGATAATGCGCTTGCCGGCGATCGGCGAGCCTTCCCCGACGCGAAACTCGAACAAAGCGTTCTTTAGCCCCTGTGCAGGCCCGTAACCGATGGGATATTTCTGCGGCGGCACGATCACTTCGTCCACATCCAGCAAGCGGGAAGCAAGCCGGATGGTTGTCCCCTGCAAGAGCACCGATGTGATGACGACAAAAAAGATGAGATGGAAAATGGTCGAGGCCCCCGGAACGTCAGCGACTAACGGGAACGTCGCCAGAATGATCGGGGCGGCCCCGCGCAACCCGACCCACGAGATGAACAATTGCTGCCGCAAAGGCATTCTGAAGGGAAGCAGGCTAATAAAGACGCTCAGCGGCCGCGCGACCAGAATCTGGAACCCGGCCATCAACAAGCCCTGAACCATCACATCGTCTAGCTGGGATGGGAAGGCGAACAGCCCCAGCGTGAGGAACATCACGATCTGCATCAGCCACGCCAGACCATCGTGGAACTGCGTCAGGCTGTATTTGTGGATGAAATCGTTATTGGCCAGCACGACGCCCGCCAGATAGAGCGCGACAAAGGCGTTGCCACCGGCAATAGTCGTCACACCGTAGATCAGAAAGACAAACGCGAGCGTAACAACCGGATACAGGCCGTCATATTCGAGCCGCAAGCGGTTGATAATAAACACCAGCACATAAGCCATGCCAAAGCCGAAGAGCACGCCAAGCCCCATTTGCTGAATAAAAAATACGATCAACTCGCCGGCCGACACGGTCGGCTCGTTGATGAGGCGGATCATGCTCACCGTCAGCAGAATCGCCATGGGGTCGTTACTGCCCGACTCAAGCTGGAGCAGGGGCTTGAGGTTATATTTGAGGCCGATATTCTTGCCCAGCATGGCAAAGACCGCCGCCGCGTCGGTCGAGGCGACGATCGAGCCCGTCAGCATACTGATTTCCAGTCCGATACCGAGCACAAAATGCAGGAAAGCGCCGACCGCAGCGGCAGTGATGATGACGCCAAGCGTCGCTAATATAACGCCCTGCCATAAAACAGGTTTGATGTCGCGCCAGTTCGTATCGAGTCCGCCAGAAAACAGGATCAGCGCGAGCGCAACAGAGCCCAGCGACTGAGCCAGAACGGCATCGTCAAAATAGACACCGCCAAGTCCTTCCGAGCCGGCAACCATGCCGATAATCAGAAAGAGGAGCAACGCTGGAACGCCAACGCGAGCCGCGATTCTGCTCGCGTAAACGCTAATCAGAAGGAGCACGGCGCTGCCTAAAAGAATGACTTCCAGTGGGAGCATCGTTTGGCCAACCTCTCATAGTGGTCAAACGCAGCGACGGTCCGCGCTGTTTTAGTTATCTATCGATTGCCTTGCCTGCGGAATGGGATAATATCCAGACGGAATCACAAGCAGATGGCGGCAGGCATCCCGTTACAACTGCGGAAAGTGCGCGAATTATAGCGTCTTTGCTCCTCTGCCGAACGCTTTCTAATAACAATTTTACGAAGGTTTACGCAGGATCAATCGCCATGGCGGAAGCACCGATCATCATTGGCCCGCTGGCGCTGCGCGCGTTTGCGCTGGCGCTGGGAGTGGCGCTGGCCGGGGCAGTAGCGCTTGCCAGCTATTACCTCAGTCGTTGGGCAACGCCGGGCGCGGTGTTTGACGCCTTTCTGGGCGGTCTGATCGGCGGGGCGCTCGGCGGCAGGCTGGCGCACGTCGTTTTTGCCTGGGACTATTTCAGCCTGCACCCGGAAGCCATCCCACGATTGAGCGAAGGCGGTCTGGAATGGCACGGCGCGCTGGCCGGAGCGTTGATCGGGCTGGCCATCGTCTCGCGCTGGCGGCGTCTGCCATGGGGGCCGTTGCTCAACGTGCTCGCCCCGATCCTGCCGCTGATCGCGCTCGGCGCGTGGTACGGCTGCTGGGCGGCAAGCTGCGGCTACGGCGCGGAAGTCGACACGCTGGCGCGTTACCCGGCATATGCCGTATCCGAATCGCCGGATGTGTACGGCATCATCGCACCGCGCTATGATACACAGCGTTTTGGCATGTTGCTTTCACTCGCGTGCCTGCTGATCGCCGCCGCGCCGCTTCGCGTGCGGGCGCTGGCGGGCGCGCGCTTCTGGATCGTGCTGGCGTTGTTCAGCACAGGCATGTTCGCGATTGGCTTTTTCCGTGGCGATGCGTCGCCGGTCATCGGCAGCCTGCGCGGCGACCAGTGGCTCGACCTGATCACCATCGGCCTCTGTCTGCTGGCGCTGGCACGTCGCCGGTCATCTGTCTCGCAGTGAGCACAAGGAGAACCGTTGGATGCGCCTCAACATTGGCATGGCGCAGATGTATCCCAAGCTGGGCGATGTGCGCGCCAACCTCGAACGCCATCTCGCCTATGTCGATCAGGCGAGCGCCGAACAGGTGGACGTGCTGGTCTTTCCCGAACTATCCCTGACCGGCTATCAGGTGCAGGATCTCGTGCCCGAAGTCGCCATTCGCGCCAGCGCGGACGACGACGTTTTCCGGGCGCTGCTGGAAGCGAGCAAGCGACTCGATATCGTCGTCGGTTTCGTGCAGGAAGACAGCCGCAACCGCTTCCATATCGCCAGCGCGTATCTGGCGGGCGGTGAAACGCTGCACATCCATCACAAGCTCTATCTGCCGACCTATGGCATGTTCGATGAAGGGCGCTATTTTGCGCCCGGCGAGCGAGTAACCGCATTCAACACGCGCTATGGCCGCGTCGGCCTGCTGATTTGTGAAGACTTCTGGCATGTATCTCCGGCCTATCTGCTGTGGCTCGACGGCGCGGACGTGCTGATTTTCCACAGCGCCAGCCCAAGCCGCGGCCTCGACCGGGGCGACCGGCTCGGCGGCTCGCGCTGGGTCGAACTGGTCAATCAGGCATACGGCAGCATGTTCACAAATTACGTGATCCACTGCAACCGCGTCGGCTATGAAGATGGCAAGAACTTTTGGGGCGGCTCGTCCATCGTCGACCCGAACGGCGAATTCGTCACTCACGGACGTTATTTCGAGGAAGCGCTGATTACCGCCAGCATCGACCTCAACGAACTACACCGCACGCGTAGCCGCCTTCCCCTGCTCCGTGACGAGCGCACGCCGCTGGTCATGCGCGAACTGACCCGCATCATCAATAAGATGGAGAGCGAGCGATGAGTCAGGCCAATACCAGCATAGCCGAGCGACTGAAAATCAATACCAACCTCGCCCGGACAATTCTGGTCGGCTTCATCGCCGACCAGATCGCCAAGGCCGGCATGAAACGCGCCGTGATCGGTCTATCCGGCGGGCTGGACTCGGCTGTCTCGGCTTATCTGACCGCCGAAGCGCTGGGGCCGGAAAACCTGCTGGCGATACGTATGCCCTATAAAACCTCATCGCCGGACAGTCTGAACGACGCCGATGCGGTCATCAAGGCGCTTGGCCTGCCGTCGATGACCATTCCCATTACGGAGATGGCCGACCCGTTGTTTGCGCGTTTCCCCGATATGAGCGAACGGCGCAAGGGCAATGTCATGGCGCGGCTTCGCATGACCATCCTCTATGACCAGTCGGTTCCTTGGGGTGGGTTGGTCATGGGTACGAGCAACAAAACGGAACTGCTGCTTGGGTATTCCACCATCTACGGGGATAGCGGCGTGGCGCTGCAACCGATTGGCGACCTGTATAAGACGCAGGTGCGAGAACTGGCGGCAGCGCTCGGCGTGCCAGAGCAGATCATCAAAAAACCCCCGTCCGCCGACCTGTGGCAAGGCCAGACAGACGAGGGCGAGCTAGGCTTTACCTATGCCGAGGTCGACCAGCTTCTCTATCTGCTGGTCGATGAGCGCTACACGATCGACGAAGTGGTCGCGGAAGGCTTCACGCGCGAGTTCGCCGAGGATGTCTGGCGGCGGGTGAAGTCGAACCACTACAAGCGCACGATGCCGAATATCGCCAAGCTGAGCCAGCGCACTATCGGCCACGACTTCCTGTATCTACGCGATTGGACGACATGAAACCTCATCCCTGACACTCTCCAAATCCCCACTAAAAATTTGGAGAGAGGAGCCGGGAATTTGTAGCTGCCCCCTACGGTTGTTTCCCCCTCTCCAAACACTGTTTGTGTTTGGAGAGGGGGTTAGGGGGTGAGGTTCCGGTGAAGCCTTACAGCGTCGTGCGCGGAACGTCCGGGTCGTCCTCTTCCAACGCGTCTCTGATGCGCCGTTCCAACGACGGGTCAATGCCGTACTCGTTCTTGGGCTTGCCGTCATACGGCGAATCCGGCAGCGGCGCGTTCTTGGGCTTCTCGGCATAGAGATCGCTACGCCGGCTGCGTAGCAGCAGCATCACGCCACCGCCGATCAGCGCCAGCGGCACGATGAAGCGCATAAGCAACCCCATGTTGCCGGAGAAGATCAACTCCATGAAGATGCCGAATACGGCGGTTAGCACGATGCCAAACAACCCCGTCTTGGTCCCGTTTTGGCCCCTTCCCCCGACCCGCGTCCGCGCCCCACCAAAAAA
>QGUR01000368.1 GCA_003242205.1 Chloroflexota bacterium
CTTCCCTCCCCCCCTGATCCAGCCCGCCGATGTCGACGTAAGTCACTTGAGCGTAGATTGTCTTTTTGGGGTTGTACATCGCGCTCAGCCTGTCGACGCGCGGGTCGGGCACATTGACGATGGCGGTGTGAATCTCCATCTGTCCGGTTGTGCCCGCTCCCGTCGGCAGGTTGCTTCTGGTAAGCGCGTTGAAGATGGTTGTTTTTCCGCTGTTAGGCAGTCCGATGATTCCGAGACGCATAGATCACTGTCAACCAGCGCAAATGGCGAAGGGGATCGAGTATACTCGCGCTCCCCAAGGACTTCAACCGCTTCCTCCGGCGTCGTCGCCAGCGTTACCGCCAGCGCCATCCGGGGCAGTTGGCATAACCGTGTTGTTCCTCGCTTTTCTCAGACCGACCCTTTTTGTTCCGGGACAGAGTCATGTATATAATTGATTATGGCGGTGTGCGATAAAACCTGCTTTCTCCCTTGTCGAGCGCATCGTTGAATAACGGGGAGTGTGGTTTGGTTCAACTCGAAGATCTGCGTGAGGGGGTTCGCCTTTCAGGAATCATCCCTAATCAGACAGTCACACTGGTAAGCGTCAAACGGCGTGGCGCGGAGGCGCTTGAAATCGTCTACCAGCGCCCCGATGGGCAGACCGGCTCGCAGCTTCTGTTTCGCGCGGACGAGGCGGCGCTCGAAGTCGTTCGTGATGGCCGCCTGCCGGCCTTTGCGGGCGATGGGGCGTTGCTGCGTCTGGTGTCGGAAGCCTATCGCATCCATCTGGCGCATCTGTTCGATCCCGTTCTGGCCGTCCATACGTCGCTGATCGAACCGCTGCCGCACCAGATCACGGCTGTCTATGAGGAAATGCTCACGCGGCAGCCGTTGCGCTTCCTGCTCGCTGACGATCCGGGCGCGGGCAAAACCGTCATGGCCGGGCTGTTGATCAAAGAGCTGATGATCCGTGGCGATGTGCGTCGCTGCATGATCTGCGTTCCCGGCAACCTGACCGAGCAGTGGCAGGACGAGCTGTGGACGAAGTTCCAGCTTCCCTTCGAGATCATGACGCGCGCCATGGTCGACGCGTCGCGAACCGGCAATCCATTTCTCGAACACGATCTGCTGATTATCCGGCTCGATATGGTCAGCCGTGACGAGGCGCTGCAGCTTCGCCTCAGGCAGAGTGACTGGGACCTCATCATCTGCGACGAAGCGCACAAGCTGTCGGCGTCGTTTTTTGGCGGCGAACTGAAGGAAACGAAGCGCTACAAGCTGGGCAAGCTGCTGCGCGACAGCACGCGGCATTTTTTGCTGATGACCGCGACGCCGCATAACGGCAAGGAAGAGGATTTTCAACTTTTCCTTGCGCTGCTCGATGCCGACCGCTTTGAAGGGCGTTTCCGCGATGGCGTGCATCAGGTCGATACGTCGGACCTGATGCGGCGCATGGTTAAGGAGAAGCTGGTCAAATTCGATGGACGCCCGCTGTTCCCTGAGCGCCGCGCCTATACCGTCGACTATGAGCTATCGGAGGACGAAAACGCGCTCTACGAAGCGGTGACCGAGTACGTTCGCAACGAGTTTAACCGCGCCGAACAGCTTGAAAACGGCGGGCGGAAAGGCACGGTCGGCTTTGCGCTGACGGTTTTGCAGCGGCGGCTGGCTTCGTCTCCGGAAGCCATTTACCGGTCGCTCCAGCGGCGACGCAAGCGGCTTGAAAAGCGCCTGCAAGAGATGCGGCTTCACAAGAATCGTCTCGATCAGGATTTGCCCGGCATCGACGAGGATGACTGGGACGACCTCGAAGATTTGCCGAGCGGAGAACTGGAAGCGCTCGAAGCCGAAGTCATCGACAGCGCGACGGCCGCTCAGTCCATCGCGGAGCTTGAAGCGGAGATCGACATTCTGAGGCGGCTGGAAGCCATGGCCGCCGAACTGAGGCGGCGCGGCACGGATCGCAAGTGGGAAGAGTTATCCCGGCTGCTGCAGAGCAACAGCGAAATGATCGGCCCCGACAGGAGCCGGCACAAGCTCGTGATCTTCACCGAGCATCGCGACACGCTGAATTATCTGCATGAGCGGATCAGCACGCTGTTCGGTAATGACGAGATGCTGGTCACCATTCACGGCGGGCTGAACCGGCATGCGCGCCGTGAAGCGGAGGATCGCTTCAAGAACGACCCGCGGGCGCTCATTCTGCTGGCGACGGATGCTGCCGGGGAAGGTATCAACCTGCAGCGGGCGCACCTGATGGTCAACTATGACCTGCCGTGGAACCCGAACCGTCTGGAGCAGCGTTTTGGCCGTATCCATCGCATCGGCCAGACCGAGGTTTGCCACCTGTGGAATCTGGTCGCCGGGCAGACGCGCGAAGGCCACGTGTACCGGCGTTTGCTGAAGAAGCTGGAGACGGAACGCCACGCGCTGAAAGGCGAGGTCTTCGACGTGCTCGGCAAGCTGTTCGAGGATGCGCCGCTGCGTAAGCTGCTGATTGAGGCGATTCGCTATGGCGACCAGCCTGAGGTGCGCGCCAGACTCGAAAAAGCCGTTGACAACGCCGTCGATCAGGAGCGGCTGCGCGAACTGCTGGAACGAAGATCGCTGACGCAGGAGTCGCTCAGCCATTCCAGGATTCAGGCGATTCGTGAAGATATGGAGCGCTGGGCGGCGCGGCGGCTGCAACCGCATTTCATCAAATCGTTCTTTCTGGAAGCGTTTGCGCGCCTGAACGGCACGGTCTATGAGCGCGAGCCGGGCCGCTATGAAATCACGCATGTGCCGGTATCGATCCGCGATCAGGCGAAGGCGATGATGCCGGGAATGCCGGTGGCGCGGCGCTACGAGCGCATTTGCTTCGACAAATCGCTGATCGACGTGCGCGGCAAGCCACAGGCGACGTTCATCTCGCCGGGCCATCCGCTGCTGGACGCGGTGATCGACCTGATTTTGCAGCGCCACAGCGAGGTGCTGGAACAGGGCGCGATTCTGGTCGACGCGACCGACCCCGGCAAGCAGCCCCGGATGCTGTACTATCTGGAGCAGTCGATTCAGGACGCCGGCACGCGCGACGGCAACCGGCGGATCATCTCTCGTGAGATGCATTTTATTGAGATCGATGCCAGCGGCGTGCCGCGCAATGCCGGGAGCGCGCCCTACCTCGACTACCGGCCGGCGAGCGAGGAAGAACTGGCGCTCGTCCGGCAGCAACTGCAATCCATGCATTTCGACGCCACCGCGCTTGAAGGCGCGGTGCTGGACTACGCGATTTCCGAACTGGTGCAGCGGCATCTGGAACGCGTGCGCGTCCGGCGCGAAGCGCTGATCGACAAGACGCTGGCGGCGGTACAGGAGCGACTGACCAAAGAGATTTACTACTGGGAAGGACGCGCCCTTCAACTGAAGGAGCGCGAGGAAGCCGGACACCCGAACGCGCGCATTAATTCCGCCCGTGCGCGGGCAAGGGCGGACGAACTCATCGAGCGGCTGGAGAGACGAAAAACGGACCTGGCGCAGGAGCGCAAGTTGTCAGCGACTCCGCCGGTGATTATTGGCCGGGCGCTGGTGGTGCCGGTCGGGATGCTGCTGGAGCGCGTGCCACAGGATATCCTCGACACCCGCATCACCGAGCAGATCGCCATGCGGGCGGTGATGGACGCCGAGATCGCGCTGGGCAACAGCCCGAAAGACGTCAGCGCCGAAAAGCGAGGCTACGATATCGAGAGCCACGACCCGACGCGAGGCTATCTGCGTTTTATCGAGGTTAAAGGCCGGCGCGCCGGGGCGGACACGGTGACGCTGACGAAGAACGAACTGCACGTCGCGCTGAACGAGCACGAGCGCTTCATCCTGGCGCTGGTGGAAGTCGAAAACGGACAACCACGACCGCCGCGCTACGTGCGCCAACCGTTTGTTGAGAAGGACCCCGGCTTTATGGTCACGAGCGTGAACTATAATTTAGCTGAACTGCTGGCGCTGGGTGAGGAGCCACGATGATGGCTCAGGAGTTGAAAATCGAATTGGTTCACCTTGCCGAATTGGGGGGGAAGCTTCGGGAAAAAAACCAACGGGGGTTTGGGGGGGCGACGTAGATGGAG
>QGUR01000369.1 GCA_003242205.1 Chloroflexota bacterium
CGAAACCGGGATCGGCCTACAGTAGACGGCTGATCCTGAAGTATCTGGTCGGTGAACTATATCGCCGGATTGGTGAGTCAGAACTGGCCCGGAATGACTTCGACGTGGTCATTGCGGAAGCATCGGGCAGTCAGATCCCAAACGCGGACGCGATTCGCAGGCTGGCCATTCAACAGCGAGATGCGCCTGAAAAAATGATGGACTGACGCAACCCGCCGGCCACGTCGCGGGTGCTCTCAATTGCGCTGGATCGTGGCCGGCGACGATACAGGGCTTGATTGGCCAGCGGAATGGCCGCACGCGCGAGCTATTTCACGCCCTTCATCGCAGGGCGCAGCCGCCTGCTTCGTCCGATCCGGGCGAAAATGCCATGTTCGATGAACGCGCCCGCTGCCAGCCGCAAGCCCGCGCCTGCAAGAACGACCAGCACCAGTGGCGTGCCGCTGTTGGCCAGCGTGCTGCCGATCATCGGCCCGATGAACAGGCCGAGGCCAATGACCTGCTGGTAGGCGATGCTGTAGGACGTCATCGACTGGGGTGGCGTGTTCTCGGTGAAGAACCCGTAAATGCCGACGCCGACCGCCGTCCACGACGCGCCGGAGAGCGCCGCGGCAACCAGCGTGAGGGGTAGCGACGGAGCCAGCGCGATCAGCAGGGCGGCCAGCGCTGTGCCGATCATGGCGGCGGCGATCATCGCCTGATTGCCGATGCGGGCGACGATGCGGCTGGTGAAAAGCGTGATGGTCGCCCCCGCGACGAGTTCCGCCAGCCCGAAGAGCGCCAGAAAGCCCTCGTTCGCGCTCAGATCGTCGATCAGGCGCAGCGGCGTGACCGGCACGATAGAGGTGAAAGCGATATGGCTGGCAAGCACGACGGTGGCGACCCGTAGAAAACGTTGCGACCGCCACGGACTGGTTTGCGGCGGCGTGGTCGCCTGCGGCGCGGGATCGTGCGCCGGCACGATGGCGCGAATTTTGAGGCAGGCGCGCTCGCTCATCAGCGCGAACAGGAACGCCACCACAAACATGACCTGATAATTCAGCGGGAACGGCGCCTGTTCCAGCCATAGACCAAAGGCCAGCGCCGCGATGCCGATGCCGATGTTGAGCGCCATTTGCCGGTGGCTGAGCAGCGAGGGCATCAGCCGGTCGTGGACGGCCTGACGCATGAGCACCATGAAGGCGATACTGGCAATGCCCTGTGGGATGGCGGGCACAGCGACTGAAAAGATCAGCCATGCCGGTTGCCACGATTCGGGCAGGAACGGCGCGAATGCCGGCAGCAGAAAGAGAAGCCGGTGGCCCAGCCCCGGCAGGAGGAGCGCCTGCTGTGGCGTGCGGCTATGGGCCAGCCACCAGCCGCCGAGCGCGGAGGAAAACAGCAGAATGATCGCCGGGAGCGACGAGATCAGCCCCAGCTCGAGGGGGGTCGCGCCCAATCGAATGGCGTAGACCGAAAGAAAACGGCTGGTCGCTGCGAAGGCCAGCCCGAACCATGTGATGTCCTGAACCAGATACCGGTAATTGGCGCGTTCGTCCGGCAGCGAACAGTCCACAGATACGCCGAAGCGCATGGTCTCAACAACATCCTGCGTGAAGTAATGACCGACTCAGCCAAGCAAAAACCACGATTGCCATTACTTTTTCGCGTGCAAAGCACGCCTGGCGTCGCAACAGGCTCAGAAAGTTTTGAATTTTTTTTGCTGTGTTTGGTTTTAGCGGTTCGTAGCGCGGGGATGCGCTCTCCGGGCGCGGCGGACCGTTTCAGCCATCATTGATTATCGCCCGGCCCGTCTGCCTGTCAATAGGATCAATCACGCTGGGAATAAACCTGAAGAAACAGCGCTCTGCTAAGCTCGCTCTTATTGGTATTTAACAACCCTTCGCTATACTCAGGGTTATCTAAGGTGTAACGAGCCAGCGCCGCTTGATCAGGGATGCCCGGCGGCGGAGCGTTTTCCGCCAGATCACGGGCTTGTCGGGGCTCGCAAGCGCTGCGCTGTAGAGGGAGGCCATGATGTCATTCTTTGGAAACCGCCGCCAGACAACAGAAACGGCGCCGGAACCCATCTCGAAAAAACCTGAGTTGCCGCAGGGAATCGTTGCGCCTCAGCCTGCCGTTGGCTTTGAGACGGTGCTGGGCGCAAACAGCGCGCTGGAGGGCAAACTGAAGAGCAGCGCCAATATCCGGCTGGATGGCACGTTTACCGGCACGCTGGAAATTACGGGTAACGTGTTGGTTGGGGAAACCGCCAAGATCACCGCCGACATCAACGCGCGCAATATTTCGATTGCGGGCGCTGTGCGCGGCAACATCAGCGGGCGCAAGGTGCAGCTTCTGCGTACCGGGCGCGTGTGGGGCGACATTCACGCTGCCGCGCTGACGACGGAAGAAGGCGCGTTTATCGACGGCAAGATCACAATGGTTCCCCCTGAAGGCGCGGTTCCCCGGCCAGACGAATTCGACGAAACCGAGTCGCCTGTCGGGTTGTCGCAGGGTCAAGACTACGACCGGACGCCGGGCGACACGACGCCGGTGGGCATGGGCGCGACCGAAGAAGATACCGACGATATGTTCCACGAGCCGGGGGAGCCGGAAGCGACCGGCCCAAGCGAATCGCCGCTGGTCGAGAACATCTCGCAGGATAACCCTGAGGTGAACGCTGTACAGACCGATTCGAGTGAGGGGCAGGCCTATGGTGGCGACTCCGGGCCTGATGACGAAACGAAGCAATCAACGTAGCGAGGATAGCGGATGATTCGGGTTCTGTTCGTTTGCATGGGGAATATTTGTCGTTCGCCGATGGCTGAAGCCGTGTTTGCCGACATGGTGGCAAAGGCGGGCCTGAGCAATGAGATTGAAGTTGACTCGGTGGGCATTGGCTCGTGGCATGTGGGTGAGCCTGCTCACCGGGGCACACTGGCTATCCTGAAGCAGAACAACATCCCGTATAACGGGCGGGCGCGCCAGATAGCCAAAGCGGATATCGAACGCTCGGATTACGTGCTGGCGATGGATCGCGAGACTTTGAGTGGCATCTGGCGGCTGGGCGCAGGCGGCAACGCCGAAATCGGCCTGTTCCTCCGGTATGCACAGGCGCGGGGCACGGTCGATATGGATGAGGTTCCCGATCCGTATTATGACAACACCTTTGACCGCGCCTATTCGCTGATCACGCGCGGCTGCGAGGCGTTGTTGGACCACATCCGCCGCGAACACGCGCTGGCGTGATCTGCTTCCGCCTGACGACGAATTGCTTATCGTTTTCCTCAGTCGTTAGCTGGCGTCGGTAGGTATCAGATCGAAATGTTGTAGAACGGGCTGAGCGGCCTGAGCGCGAGGGCGGGAATCCAGCCTTGAACCTGCGATCCGGGCAGCGTGATGCGCGCCCAGCCGTCTTCAAGCTGCATGACGCGCACTTCGCTGCCGGGCGGCAGGCTGATGCGCGTATTGGCTTCGCCGTCGATGGCGGGCCGGGGATGAACGTTGGGCATGACGATCACGGCGGGCGGTTCGGTCAGTTCGTAGTAGATGCGGACGCCGAAGACGAGTGCCGCCGCCAGCGTTGCAATACCCACCAGCAGCATGACGAACCGCAGCAGGCCGCGCAGCACGCCCCGCCTGAGTGCGCCCGTGATGAGGATCAGCAACGCGAACGCCAGCCACAGGCCCAGCGCGATCAGCGCTGTCTCATCCAGCGATAGATTCGCTTCCACCAGCCGCAAAACCTGTTGCAGCGCGTCGTCGCGTGGGGGCGGCGCGTCGATTTCCGAACGGGCGATATTGAGATTGGCCTGAATGTCCGGGTCGCGCGGGGCGAGCGCGTGCGCCAGCCGCAGATAATAGATCGCGCTGGCGTGATCGCCCAGCACCTGATACACGGTTCCCAGATTGTAATAGACTTCCGCGCTGGTCACGCCGCTGTCGGCCAACTGTTGCAGCATGGCCGCCGCTTCTGCGGCCTGGCCGGTCTGGTAAAGCTGGCGGGCCACGCCCAGCGTTTGCGGGTGGGCGCCTTTGAGGGCGAAAGGGGGGGGGTGCGGAAAAAACAAGCCGCGGAGCTGTCCTTTTAAAACAT
>QGUR01000370.1 GCA_003242205.1 Chloroflexota bacterium
CCCGGTTGAAGTTCCAGCAGGCGTTCGGCGGACGGCGCGACCAGCCATTGAAAAAAGTCGTTGCCGGCCTCGCCCATTTTCTCATCCCAGAAGGCCGCGTTCTCGCTCCAGATATCGCGGACTTCATCTCGCAGTTCATGCCATTCCACGTATGTTCCTCCCGGATTGGTGTGCCATCCCACAGGGCTTCATGCCGGTGATGGGCGGGTATGTCATAGCACAACGGCCTGATTATGCTTCACCGGCGCAATTGCGAACATCCCGGCCATTTCTGGCGGCCGGCGCTTGACTAGCTAGCGTTCCCGGTTACGTAACGCGCCGTTTGGCGGGCGCGCGCGATCGTCACATGGCAGTATGATGATTACAGGCTCTGGCAACAGGAGCGGGGGCGTATGGAACACAAACACGCGCACGAATCGCACGATCACACCGGGCATGGCCACGACGCGCACGAACATGCCGGGGCAGCGCGTGAAGATGTTACAGCTCACGCCGCCCACGGGCACGAGGATCACCACCACGCGGGCGCGCACGCCGGGCATGGCGTCGATCACAGCGGCCACGAAGCGATGTTCCGCCGCCGTTTCTGGGTATCGCTGGCGCTGACGATTCCCGTCCTGCTCTTCAGCCCGATGATCCAGACATGGTTCGGCTTTTCGATGCCGGAATTTCCCGGCAGCCAACTGGTCGGCCCGTTCTTCGCCATCATCATTTTTCTCTATGGCGGCGTGCCTTTCCTGCAAATGGCCGGGCCGGAAATACGCAATCGCCGGCCCGGCATGATGGTGCTCATTTCGCTGGCGATCACCGTCGCTTTTCTTTACAGCCTGTTTGCCGTGTTCGTCGACCCGATGGGCGGCTTTTTCTGGGAGATGGCGACGCTGATCGACATCATGCTGCTCGGTCACTGGCTGGAGATGCGGAGCGTGCGCCAGGCGTCGGGCGCGCTCAACGAACTGGCGAAATTGCTGCCGGACATGGCCGAACGTATCCTCCCCGATGGCGAGATCGAGCAGGTGAGGGTTGCCGCGTTACGCGAAGGCGATCTGGTGCTGGTCCGGCCCGGCGCGAGCATCCCGGCGGACGGCGATGTGATCGAGGGGCATTCCAGCGTCAACGAATCGATGCTGACGGGCGAGTCGCGCCCTGTGGAAAAAGAACCGGGCGCGCGGGTAATTGCCGGCACGCTGAATGGCGCTGGCAGCCTGCGCGTCCGCGTGACGGCGACCGGCGATCAGACCGCGCTGGCGGGCATCATGTGGTTGGTCGAGCAGGCCCAGCAGAGCAAGTCCAACGCTCAGATTCTGGCCGACAGGGCCGCGGGCTGGTTGTTCTATATCGCGCTGGCGGTGGCGGCGCTGACGGCTATCGGCTGGACGCTGGCCACCAGTTTCAATCTCGCGGTTGTGGAGCGCGTCGTTACGGTGCTGGTCATCGCCTGCCCGCACGCGTTAGGGCTGGCGATCCCGCTGGTGGTCGCCATCAGCACGTCATTAGGCGCGAAGAACGGCATTTTGGTGCGCGACCGGCTGGCGCTGGAAACCGCGCGGCGGATCGACACCGTCATTTTCGACAAGACCGGCACGCTGACCGAGGGGCGCTTCGGCCTCGCCGGGCTGGAAACGGTGACGGGCTGGAGCGAAGAAACGGCGCTGGCGCTCGCCGCAGGCGTGGAAGGCGACTCGGAACATCCAATCGCGCAGGGCATTCGCCGCGCTGCAGAGGAGCGCAAGCTGACGCCCGAAGCAGTGACCGGGTTTGAGGCGATCAAAGGCCGGGGCATCCGCGCCGTTCATGACGGGCGTACCGTGTATGCCGGTGGCCCGCAACTGCTCGATATGCTCGACGCACGGTTGCCCGATAGTCTGGCCCGTTTCCGCGACGATGCCAGCCGCAAGGGGCAGGCGGTCGTCTATCTGGTCGTCGAAAATGAGCCTGTTGCCGCCTTCACAGTGGCCGATATTGTTCGCCCGGAGAGCCGCCACGCGGTTGACCGGCTGCACGCTATGGGGATCGAAGTCGCCATGCTCACCGGGGATGCGCGCCCGGTTGCCGAGGCGGTGGCGGCCGAACTCGGCATTGATACGGTCATGGCGGAGGTGCTGCCGGAACACAAGGAGCAGAAAGTCGCCGAACTGCAGCGACAGGGCAAGCGGGTGGCGATGGTCGGCGATGGCGTCAACGACGCCCCGGCGCTGGTGCGCGCCGATGTCGGCATTGCGATTGGCAGCGGCACGGATGTCGCCATTGAGTCCGCCGGCATCATTCTGGTGCAAAGCAATCCGCTGGATGTCGTCAAAGTTTTTGAACTGAGCCGGGCGACGTATCGCAAGATGATCGAAAATCTGCTGTGGGCAACAGCCTATAACGTGCTGGCGTTGCCGCTGGCGGCGGGCGTCCTCGCTCCGTTCGGCATCCTGTTGTCTCCGGCTGTAGGGGCGCTTTTCATGTCGCTCAGCACGATCATCGTCGCTATCAACGCGCAGTTTCTACGCCGTGTCGAACTGGGAGGGATGCGCCCTGCCACAATCGCCTGATGCCGATTGGCGAAAGGTGCGCGGGCAGATATGCGCTCACGGCGTTCGCTGGCAGATCGCGGCGACGAGCAGCGCCAGCAGCGCAGTACGCGGCGCGATGCTGCTCCGCAGAATGTACTCGTCCGGGCTGTGGTCAAGACCGCCAACCGGGCCGAGGCCATCGAGCGCGGGTACGCCCTCGTCGACCGCGAAGGCGACATCGGCGGTTCCGCCGGGCTGCGCGCCGCGCGTCTCGAAACCGAGGCTGCGCGCAATCTCGACCGCCATGCCTTCAAGCGCCGCGATTTCCGGCGTGCGCGGCATGGGCGGCGATGCATCCATCCACGACAGTTTAAACGTCACGCCGGGAACCGTCTCGCGTTCAAAGATGCTTTCAATCGCTTGCGTGACGGCCTTGAGGTTCTCCCAATCATAGGCGCGGGCTTCAAACCGGATTACTGCATAATCGGGCACGACGTTGCGAAGCCGCCCGCCTTCGATCGCGCCGACATTTACGGAAATGCCGCGAGTTGGGTCATTCAGGCTGGCCAGCGCGTCGACCTGCCGCGCCATGGCCAGAATCGCGTTACGCCCTTTCTCCGGTTCGACGCCGGCGTGGGCGGCGCGGCCAAAGGCTTCTGCCGTGAACGAGCGCATGCCCTTGCGCGCCACAACAATATCGCCGTTCTCGCGCGCTGCTTCCAGCGTCAGGACGGCGTCGGCCCGGCGGCTGGTTTCCCGGATAAGCGGGATGGACTGGCGTGGGTCGATCTCTTCATCGGAAACGACGAGAAAGATCAATTCGCCGTAGTTATCGAAACCTGCTTCTGCCAGAGCGTTGATGGCGTAAAGGCCTGCCAGCAACCCGCCTTTCATGTCGCACGCGCCCGGCCCCATGATTTTGTCGCCGGAGATGGTCAGCGGGCGTTCTGCCGCCGTGCCGCGCGGGAAAACCGTGTCGCTGTGGCCGAGCAACATGACGCTGCGTGCCCCTCGCCCGCGTTTCACGGCGCGCAGGTTGTCACCACGCTCATGCGCCGCAAAGCGTTCGACCTCGAAGCCCATCAGATCGAGGCGATGTTCCAGCCAATCCACAACCCGGTTCACGCCCGCCGGGTCATAGGAGTACGAATCAAGGCTGACGAGCGCCTTCAGGTCGTCAATATACGCGTCGAGATGACGCTCCAGATAGTCGACAACGGTCGCTTGCAGATCGGAAGGCAGGTTGTACATGAGCGTTATGGTGTATTCCGAACGCGCTGGCGTGTAGTCTTCGGTATCAGGGCCAGTTTCAAGACTATTGTAGCCGGGAGTTCCGGTGGATGCTCGAAACCAAGCCCGCAGATGAGCGCGAAACGACACGCCATTATGGATGGCCATCGACCGGCATGAGCAGAATCAGGTCGCGGTGCAAGGTTTGCTTCCGGGCTGAAAAGGACGCACACTTGCGGTGGTTGCCCGTAAGCTAGAAGGGGACATGATGGAACCGCGACTCAGTCTCGTGACGCTCGGCGTCCGCGATCTGGAACGGTCGATCCGCTTTTATGAGGACGTGCTGGGGC
>QGUR01000371.1 GCA_003242205.1 Chloroflexota bacterium
AACGTGTCTGACGACGTGCGCCCGGCGATTGCGCGCGTCAGGGCATAGGGATAATGGCGGCGGCCCTGAATGGCGCACTGCGCCATCAAAATGGCGTGCAGGTCGTCGACCGCGCGTTTGTTGCGCGCTACCCAGAGCGGAATATCGACGCGCGCAATCGCCGGGCGCACGTCGTCAGACACGTTCAGATAGAAAAAGGCGATTTCGTAGTCCGGGTTCCGGCTGGCGTACTCCCGGTTCTGCGGTGAGTTCTGCGTCATGATGGCCGAGCGCTGGCCGGGGCGCAATACGCGACTCATCAGATAGATGTCGGCCAGCCCTTCAAGCTCGCCATTTGTCTTTAGGTTAAGGTCGTTGATCTGCGACGGATCGAGGCTGAGCAGATGGAGAAGGCTGATAATGTATGTGCTGCGCGGCTTATCGAGATAGCCCGCCAGCAGCGCCTGTGCGTCCTGCAGGCGTTGCAGCGCTTCCATATAGTCGGCTTCGATCTTGTTCGCGTCGGTCACTTCGTTCGCGCCGAAGAACTTGAGCAGGCCGCCGTCATGCAGGCAGACGAGCGGGCGGGCTTCGCCGCGCAGAAACCACGCCTGTTTTGCCAGCGCCTGCATTTCGGCAACGGAACGGCGCGCGTTAACCGTTATGTTGTTGATGAGTCGTCCGTCGGCGTCCAGAATTTCGTTATCTGAATAATAGAGCGTTGGCTCGGTGGCCTGATCGGGAAGGCGCGTTTCGCCATAATAGCAGGTGAACCAGCCGAGATTGATGAGGTAATAGAGTGCGGGCGAGTGCTGGTCGGGATAAATCTGCGAACCATCGGCGGCGACGAGCGTGCCGGAGGGCGGCATGGGAGGCCGGTCGAACGTCTGGCAGATGACTTCGTCAAGCGCCGCCGCGCCGCGATAGCCGCTGACGCTGGACCGGCGCACCAGTTCAATGCGCTGGTGCACCGCGTCGAGATCGGTTGCTGCGTAAAACAGTTGCAGGGCGAGGTCAAGGCGGGTGCTCAGGCTCTGGTCGCGATGCCCGAGGAAGCGGCCCATGGTTTGCACCTGCGAGACGAGCTTGTTGAATTCTAACGACATTGCGACCTCGACCAAACGGGAAACCAGCGTTCCCTCTCACGTTAGATTAGCACCGGTGTTCTAAAGCGTCAAGCAAGCGAGGAATGTCATAAAAAATCCGGAATCCCATGGCGGTAAAAATGTGCAATACTATTGCATGGTTGTTATACTTCCTCCCTCCTAAAGTTCTTTAACAAATTATTGACTTGTTCGGTGGTCGATCTAATCAGTTGGATGGAAAGATGACATCGAACCAAGTAGCAGTACGCCGCGCTCTTCACCTCGGCTCTACCAGAGAACTTACCTTCGCGGGGGACGGAGTGGCACTTTCCGGGCAGATCGATTACCCGGCGATCCCAAAACCACAGGGCGGTTTCCCACTCGTTTTCATTCTGCAACATGCGGGCTGCAATACCCGCGATTGCTACGACCACTACGCGGCGCTGGCGCTGGAATGCGGTTACGCTGTTTTCCGCTGGGACAAGCGGGGGACGGGCCGCAGCGGTGCGGGCGGGCGTGGTTCGACCACACAGGACGCCGTTTATGCCTATGAAACGGCAGTCAGTCAGGATCACATCAATCCCCGGCGTACAATCATTCTGGCGCAAGGGGCGGGAACCGGGTTGCTCGGCAGTTCGTTCGGGCTGTTTGCGCGCGTTCAGCCACCCTATAGAGTGATCCTCATCAGCAACCTGCTCGACGAAGAGGCGATTCTCGCCATCGAAGCGCCGCTGCATATCATCATGTCCGACAATGACTGGAATCCGTGGGACAAGTATGCCGAAGCCGCGTGTGCGGCGCATAATGCTGCCTACAGCTATGGCGCGACCTATTATGTGGCGGAAAACTCCGACCGCACATTGTCCGACCTGAGCGACCCGGCGCAGGGTTTGCATCGCGGCGCGCGCGATATGCTACAGGAATGGCTAAGCGAGGCGCATCCCGCCCGGCAGCTCCTCCCGCCGACCTTCACGCGGTTGAATAACTAGGCCGCGTAGCATTCTCCGATTTCTCAATCACGCTTCGCTACCGGGTACGGTTTCGCCGTGCCCGGTGAGTAGGATTCGCTTTGCTTCGGCGGTAGAATCCAGTGAGAGAAGTGATGAGGGCATCGTGCTATGGCAGATTATGCACCTACAGCCAGTGTGCAGGATGAAGTGCTGACTTTCCTGCTATCGTCGCCGACGCTACAGGAAATCATCGCATTCCATGCTTCCGACGCTGCTCAGGAGCGTTTGCGCTACCTGCTCGATGCTAATCGGGAGGGCACTCTTAGCAGTGAAGAGCGCGCTGAACTGGAGGAGGCCAGCCAGATCAATCACTTCATGATTCTGCTGAAGACCAAAGCGCACCAGGCATTGCGGGACAAATGAGCTATATTCCCCATGCCTTGCGCTTAAAGGTGATTGAGCGAGCAGGGGCCGCTGCGAATATTGCCTGATCAATCAGGAGGATAGCCTGTATCCTCACGAAGTTGATCACATAATCCCTGAAAAACATCGTGGCGCTACGACTCTGGAAAATCTTTGCCTTGCCTGTTTGGATTGCCCTTCAAGCGGCAGAACGCTACCCCGTAAATCACGGCTACGATATTGAAAGGACCCTCGTTTGTCTGAAAGCAATAGTGTGCAGGGATTAACCGCGCCATTGAGCGTGCGGCTGGACGGCCATGCTGCCATTGTGACCGGGGCGGGAGCGGGCGTCGGTCGCGCGGTTGCGCTGGCGCTGGCGCAGGCCGGGGCCGGCGTGTTTGTCGTCGATCTCAATCCCGACCGCGCGGACACCGTGGCCGAAGAGATTACGGGCGCGGGCGGGCAAGCTGCGCCATGGCGGGCCGATGTCGCCAATCGCTTTCAGGTCGGTTCGATGATCGAGGCGGCGCGCGACCGTTTCGGCCGGATTACGATTCTGGTCAATGCGGCGGGCGTCTATAAGGCCGGCCCGATGGCGACCGTAGATGAGTGGGACTGGCGGCGGCAGTTGGACGTTAACCTGACCGGCGCGTTTTTCTGCTGCCAGCTTCTGGGCCGCGTCATGGCGGATGAAGGCGGCGGCGTCATGGTCAATATCGCGTCTGTCGCCGGGCATCCCTTGCCATTGGCTGAAGGCGTTGGTTACACGGCCAGCAAAGCCGGTATGATCGGCCTGACACGGCAGGCCGCCCGCGAACTCAGGCCGTATGGCATCCGCGTGAACGCGGTCTGCCCCGGCAATATTGTGGGCGATGATTACGGGCCGGAGCCACCGCCCGATGGCGTGTTCCGCGGCACGCCGCAGGACGTGGCGGGCGTCGTGCTGTTCCTTTGTTCCGACGCAGCCGCTTTTGTCAACGGGCAGGCCATCAATGTCGATGGCGGCGAATCGATGGTGTAGCGGCCTGAAGCACGAGGCTGGCGCGTCCTCCGTTTTCCTGTCGCCTGAATGGAGCGGTGTTTAACTGTCCTGATGAAGCGTTGGCTCCGATCGCTGAAGCAACTTTTGCTCCAAAGGTTTGACGTCGCTTGCCCGGTGTGGTGGCCGGGAAAGGCTGCGGCGGATCGCTGTCGACGGGCAGTTCGCGGCGGTTCGGCGTTCATCGCGGTCGCGTTCCTGCTGTCGGGCGCTCTCCGAACCGCTGCTCAGGCGCAGTGTGGCGTTGTTGATCGCATCGACTTTCCGGTCGATACGGCGGCGTTCCAACGGGTACAGGATTACGGCGTGCCCAGTGTCCGGCATCATGGGCGCTATCACACGGGCGAGGACTGGTACGGCGGGCGGGGCAGCAGTCTCGGCCAGCCGGTTCGCGCGGCGGCGGCCGGGCGCGTGACCTTCACTTCGGCGACTGCGTGGGGGCGCGACGGCGGCGTGGTCATCCTCGAACATCGCCTGCCAGACGATACGATCGCCTACAGCGTCTACGGTCATCTGATGGAGACGCCGGAAATCCCGCTTCCGGCGGCCCTCTCCTGCGTTCCGGCGGGCGCGGTCATCGGCGCGGTGGGCGACGCGAGCCGGAAGGCAGGAG
>QGUR01000057.1 GCA_003242205.1 Chloroflexota bacterium
TTTTCGGGGGCTAGGAGTTGTGATAATCAGCGCGTTGCGGAGTGTATGCCTGAAGATAATCCGGCGCTGGTGCAGCCCTTTGCTCCGCGCCGTCAGGATGTAATCCTGGCTCAACACCTCCAGCATTGATGAGCGCACCAGTCGTGCAAGCGAACCGGCGGACAGCAGGCCCAGCGCCAGCGCGGGCATGACCAGCCGGTCCAGACTGCCCTGACCAATCGGCGGCAGCCAGCGTAAATTGATTGAAAACAGCACGATCAGCAGCAGCGACGACCAGTAGACGGGCATCGAAATGCCGACCAGCGCCAGCATCATCGCCACTGTGTCGATGATCGTGTTGTGCCGCAGCGCCGCGATGATACCGACGCCGATCCCGATAATTGTCGAAATGGCCAGCGCGGCAATCGTCAGTTCCAGCGTGTGGGGCAGGCGTGTCAGGATTTCGCCGAGCACCGGTCGTCCGTTATTCAGCGAGTTGCCCAGATTGCCCCGCATGACGTTCGCCAGATAGTCGAGATACTGCACGTGCAGCGGGCGGTTCAGGCCCATCTGCTCGCGCACGATTTCAAGTTGTTCTGGCGAAGTCTGTCGCTCTCCGAGAAAGATTTCCGCCGGGTCGCCGGGGATCAGGTGCAGCATCAAAAAGACCAGAATGCTGACCAGCAAAACCGTCGGCACGGCCTGCAGCAGCCGGTTGATGAGATAGCGTGTCATGAGCTTCTGACATGAAATCGATGTGACAGCCGGAGACGCAGAACGATGGTTCCGCCTCTCCGGCTGCGCGATCCGATCTGAACGCTCGTGCTAGCCGCTGAAGCTGGCGGCGTAGAAGTACGGCAGATTGCCGCCGCCGAGATAGGTCACGCCATCTAGCGACGCGACGCTGGCATAGAAGATGTACGGGTCGACCAGATAGACCATAACCGCGTCATCTGCTGCCAGTTTCTGTACCTGGGCATACAGTTCAGCGCGCTCGTCCGGGTTGGCCGTCGAAGCCGCGGCTGCCAGCAGTTCATCCATCTGTTCGCTGCGATAGCGGTTGCGGTTCGTGCCGCCGTCGGCGTTTGACGAGTGGAACAGCACGCGCATGCCGTCCGGGTCGGTCCAGGTATCCCACCAGCCCTGTGTGTTGTGTTCGCCTGCGCGCACTGCGTCGAAGTAGCCGCTCTGAGACGCGCCGTTGAGGACCATCTCAATGCCGACCTGCGCCAGTTCCGCCTGCATGTAGGTCGCCAGTGCGACGTTCAGCGGCGAATCGGCGCGGTACCAGTGCTGGATCTGCAGGGGCTGGCCATCGCGCTCGCGAATGCCATCGCCGTCGCTATCGACCCAGCCGGCTTCTTCCAAAATCGAACGGCTGAGTTCGGGATCGTAGAGCAGATAGTCGCAGGTTGCCGGATCGTAGCCGAACATGACCTTGGTCAGCGCGCTGCAGCCCGGCGTGCCATAACCGTTGAATACAACTTCGATCAGGCCTTCTTTGTTGATGGCGTGAGCAATGGCACGACGGACGGCCAGCTCGCTGGTCGGTTCGCGCTCGACGTTCATCATCAGCGAGTAGCCGTGGCCTGGCTGTTCGATCTGGATGACCTCGAAGTTTGGGTCTTCCTGCAGGCGGGCGACGTCGAGTTCGGGCACGTCGTCGATAAATTGCACTTCGCCCGATTCAAGCGCGGCGAGGCGGGTTGCCGGTTCCTGAATGATACGGAAGACGATGCGCTCGAAATTCGCCGGGCCGCTCATGCCAAACAGTTCTTCCGAGCCCCAGTTATAGTCCTCGTACCGGGTGAGAACGACTTCGGAGTTGGGGACATAGCTCTCCAGCCGGAAGGGGCCGGTTCCGACAACGCTCGTCACGCCATAGTCGTCGCCAAGCGTTTCCACGGCGGTGGGGGAAGTCGGGGCAAGATATGGCGTCGAAACCGAATTCAGGAACGGCGCGTAGGGCGAGCTGAAGCGCACGACGACCGTATAATCGTCGATGACTTCGGTTTCCTGATATGGCCCAAGCAGGCTGATGCCAAGCTGGGAGACCGTTTCCGGATCGGCGATGCGGTCAAACGTGAACTTCACGGCTTCCGCATTGAACGGCGTGCCGTCGTGGAAGGTCACCCCTTCGCGAAGGGTGAACGTATATTCGGTGGCATCCTCATTGATTTCCCACGCGGTTGCCAGCCCGGGATGGAATGTGCCGAGCGGGTCCTGATAAACAAGCGGGTTAAACACCTGCATCATGATGATGCCGACGCTTGAAAAGGTGGTTACGTTCGGATCAAGGGTGTCAACATTATTGTAAATACCGTAATGCAACTCATTACTTTGCGCGGAAATCGGTGTGGCTCCGAGCGCCATGACGAGCACAAGCATCAGCGCAAGTACGGTCGCAAGCCGTCGTCGTGCTAACATATATTGGCTCCTATCTCCACGTTGAATGCGATAAACTGTTGCCCGCCGACAACACAACGAAATATAACCCACTTTTTTAGTCAGCCCCAAGTATACTTTATACAACTTTCTCAGTGATAAACTTACGAAAGGCCGGTCAATGACCTCACTTTTCGACGCGTTGGAGTGGAAGCGCCACGCGATTCCCGGCGAGGCAGCCTATGGCCAACTGGAAATTGGCATCGGTCAGGTAGGCAGCGGCGGCCCGGTTGCGCTGGTCGCAGCAGGCGTGCATGGCGACGAAGGCCCGTGGGGCGCGCTGGCGATCCGCAAACTGCTCGAAAGCACGAGCGTGGACGCGCTGCAGGGGACGCTACGCGTCGTGCCCTGCGCCAACCCGCTGGCGATGCAGGCTGACGCCCGCAATGCGCCGCTGGACACGCTGGACCTGAACCGCAGCTTTCCGGGTAATGCCGGCGGTTCGCATACCGAGGTGCTGGCTGCCGTGCTGGCGAACGAAGCAGTTGCCGGTTGTGATCTGGTGATTGACCTGCACGGCGGCGGAAGCTGGTGCGTCAATGCGTTCGCGTTCGAGATGCCGGGTGGCGAGCACATCAGCCGGGCGTTTGGCGCGCCGTTTGTGGTGAAAGCGCCGGACCGCACGGTGACGCTGACCGGCTATGCGCGTTCGCTTGGCGCGACGGTTGCGGCGGTCGAAATGGGCGGGCGCAGTGTTGATGAGCTGGCGTGGGCAGAGCGGATTGCCGATGGCCTGCGGCGGGCGCTGACGATCGCCGGAGTTCTGCGTGGCACGGCTACAGAGCCGCCTATACAGTCGATTCCGGTGGGCGAGACGACGGTGCTGCGCCCACGCGCCGGTGGCCTGTTCGTGCCGGAGGTGAAAGCGGCGGACGTTGGCACGATTGTTCCAAAGGGCACGTCGCTCGGACGTGTCCTTGATAGCGTCACGCTCGCGGTCAGGGAAACGCTGGTTGCGCCGTTCGATGAAACAGCGCTGCTGCTGCTGCGTCCACACATCGCCCGGCTGGAAGGCGGCGCAATGACCTATGTCGTCGCGCAACCGCTTCGGTAACCGGTAGTCACTCAGGATTCTGTCTTTTTATAGTGTCACAGGACGTCTGAACGTCTCCGAAAGGATGAATTATGGTGGAACAATTACGGGTGGGCGTTATCGGCGCGGGGCGCTGGGCGGCAAGCGCGCACTTGCCCGGTTTCGTGCGCACGCCATATGCCAAGGTGGTCGCGATTTGCGACCTGAATGAAGATCTGGCAAAGGCACGCGCCCAGCAGTTCGATATTCCCGATGTGTATACCGATGTGGAAAAGCTGCTGGCCCGCGAGGATATTGACGTCATCGACGTCTGCACGCGCGGCTCGTCCGACGACCGTGATAACCATGAAAGACTGGCTTTCGCCGCGCTCGAAGCCGGAAAGCATTGCCTGTGCGAAAAGCCGGTGGCGCATGACTATCGCAATACCTGGAAGGCGCATCATCTCGCCGTCTCGAAAGGGCTGAAAACCAAGGTTGGCCTGACGTTCCGCTATGCGCCAGCGATGATGTACATGCGCGACCTGATCCGCGAGGGTTTTATCGGCACGCCGTTTATCTTCAACGGTTTCGAGCAGAATTCGCAGTTCCTCAGCTCGGAGACGCCGGTCACGAAAATGGACCTGATCCCCGAACAGCCGAACCCGGAGATCAAGGTTTCGTCGCTAGAGGGTTACGGAGCGCCGATCATCGACCTGAGCATGTGGTTCATGGACAGCACCGTCAAGAGCGTCGTCGGCATTCTCAAGAATTTCGTGCCCTACCGCACGACGATTGACGGGCGCAAGGTACGCACCAATATCGACGACGGCGACATTTACATCGGCGAATATGAAAATGGTGCGATCTGCTCGGTGCAATCGAGCTATGTGACCGTTGGCAACTATCCGGGGCTGGAGGCGCGCGCCTACGGCTCCAACGGGGCGCTCATCTGCCGTCTGGTCGAGGAATTCGGCGTGCCACAAACGCTGCATAAGGCAACGCCGGACGCGGTCGAGTTCGTGCCGGTGGAGATACCGGACAAATACTTCCCGCCGGGCTATGTCGAGGGCGAGCCGTGGCCCTCATTGTTCTATGCCAATCTGGTACATAACTTCATGGAAGAGATTGTCAACGGCGGTGATGAAAATCAGGGCAACTTCGCCCAGAGCGCCCGCGTGCAGGAAATCATCAACGCGGTCGAGATATCTCACCGCGAACGCCGTTGGGTTGATCTGCCACTGGACAAGAGCATAGCAGGCTGAGGTCAAGTCTTCGCTTTATCCCCTCTCCCCTGCATTCGGGAGAGGGGACAACACCGTGATACTACTACTCCTTAACATCCCGTCAGCAAGCGCCTCTTGCTAGCCGGAGGCGACAATTGCCTCAATCCACGGGCGGTGCTCGGCGTAGTGGCCCGCCGTGTTGCCATAGAGCCAGTTGATGACAGGTTCTTCGCGATCCGAAGTTGGCTGGTAGCTCTTGTACGGCTTGTACAGGTCTTCATCGCTCATGGCGCGCAGGCGTTCCAGCGTGCGCTCGTGAACGCTGCGAAAGAAATCGTGCGCCTCATATAACGATAAGGCGGCGTGGCGCTTGCGGATATATTCATTGATTGCATCGAAGTCATGGCTTGCCCATACGTCCGCCGGTACGCCGAGATGCTCGCCGCGATCCTTACCATCCAGCAGCGGTTCGATACTGCTCTCCCAGGCTGCAAGGTGCGCGATGTGATCCTTCACCGTCCAGCCCGTGGCATCGGTCAGTTGCGTGCGTTGCGCTTCGCTCAACGACCGTAGATAGGTATCGAGTTCGTCGTATTTCTCGATCAGGTGCTGCACGAATTCTGCGACGGAATAGCGCCGTTCTTCGCTCATGGCCTTCCCTTGTTACTCTGTGAAAGTCCTGATGTGCCGGGGCTGAGCAGTTGCCCAATCACTCGCGGTGCTCGTCAGATGCGGAAGCGTTGCCGTCAGTCTTCATTGGCGGTCAGTTTATCATGAAGCGTTATAATGCGCCCCGCAATTTTCCCTTATTCCACACGAGGATAGATCTGAATGTTGAGCGAACGCGAAAAAATGCTCCGCGGCGACCTTTACAATGCTCAGGACCCGGAGCTGACCGAGATGCGGAAACGCGCGCGCAAACTCCTGCGCGCATTAAACGCCAGCGCGGAAGAAGAACGGCTCGAAATTATGGCACAGCTTTTGGGAGCAATGGGGGAAGGCACGTGGATTGAGCCGCCGTTTTTCTGCGATTACGGGACGCATATCACGTTAGGCAAAAACGTCTTCTTCAACTTCAACTGCGTCGTGCTTGATGTGGCGCATGTCGAGATCGGCGACAACGTCCTGTTCGGCCCAAATGTGCAAATCTACACGGCAACGCATCCAATCGACGCCGAAACGCGGCGGACGGGCCTGGAACTCGGCAAGCCCATCCGCATCGGTTCGGACGTATGGGTTGGCGGAAGCGCTATCATCCTGCCCGGCGTCACCATCGGTTCGCGCACGGTGATCGGCGCGGGCAGCGTCGTCACTCGCGATTTGCCGGACGACGTTTTTGCCGCCGGGAATCCCTGCCGCGTGATTCGCCAGCTTGCCTAGAGTTAGGCTAACTGGATAGAAACAATCGCAGCACGTTATCCGTCAGGCGGCAGATGTTGTTGTCGTAGTTGTTCCAGGCGAGCGCTCCCGCATAGCAGATGGAGCCGACCGAAAACACCCTGCCGCCGCCGTCGATATCGAAGATCACCATGTCTGACCGGACCAGCGGATTATCATCGCCGCCCGTGTTCGGCTGTGAGTAGAGCAGGTCTTCGTGAACCAGACGGTAGTAGGCGTTCAGCGGCATCGAGGTTGCCAGCCACGCTGTCTGTGGCGGCGTGCCGAGGTCGAAGTCGAGACGGTCAATCTCGTCGCCGACCGCGCCGTTCATGACATAACCGAAATCACCGATGATTTCGTCGTCTATGCCCTCGAACAGCGACGCATAAGGGCCGTCGTAGCTTGCATCGAGACGGCGGTAGCCGACCGCGCCGCCCCAGCCTTCGGCGGTGAAACCAACGCCGGCCAGCGCCTGCGGCACAAAACCGGCGTGCCGCCACAGACCGCCCCGGTCGCCCGTGCTGCTGAGCGTGATTTCACCCGGCATCGAGTTCCAGGAGCGCGTGCCGACTACCCCGCGACGCACTTCGATGCGATGTGGTTTGCCTTCGGCGATACCTGTTACCCAGTAGAAGCCGTTGCCGCCGAGGTACATCAAGCGCCCGCCCTGTTTTAGCCATGCCGACAGGGCTTCGAGCATCGGTCGTGTCCAGTATTCCGGGTGCGAACCGGTGACAAGGACGCGATGCCGGCTTAACAGCTCGATGCCATCGCGGTGCAGATCTTCGTCGGTTGCGACGGCATAGCGCACACCGCTTCGTTCGAGCCAGCCGATGATGAACAGGTCTGCGGCGAGATGGCGTGGCCCGTTATTGAGCCATGTCTTGTAGTCGGGCCGGAAGTTCAGGATCGGGCGCAGGCGCGACGAGTAGGCGACGCCGCTGCCGTCGTTATGCAGGTCATAGATCGACTTTCCAACTTCAGGATGTTCGAGCACATAACGATCGCGCTCGTTGAGCACGGTCTCATGCGCCATCTGCGATTGCAGCCCAAGGTCGGCAAGGTGCTCATTGGCATAGGCGATATACGTATTGGTCGGCGCGAGGAACAGCACATCGGCGCTGGCTTCTAATGGCGGGCGCACGAAGAAAGGCACATAATCCACCGCATCACCAGCATGAACCCGAAGGGCATACGCGCCTGTTTTCAAATCTTCGGGCAGGGTCAACGTTACGTCGGGCGACCACCCGGCATCTTCAAGGTCGTCGTCGTGAAAATGGATCGCGCCGTAGTGTTCCGGGTTGTCATCGACTTTCCGGGCGCGGCCGTCCCAGCGGTGTCCGGTAACGGCGCGCATCGGGCTGTTGAAGAGGCGTCCGTGTAACTGATTGCCGGAAATGTCCACCACCTGATCGCCCGCCAGATTCAGGTTGAAATCCCACCGGCCAACGAGTCCGGAACCGGAAACCATACCGGCGTGGTCATGGAATAGCCCGTCTAGCTCGGCGCCGGTCAGCAGGCGGTTATAAAGCACAGGCTCGGCGATTTTGCCGTTATAGTGGCTGGCCGGCGGGTTGTCTGCGGACGCGGCAAGCGTCATTGTCCGGGAATGTTCAAGCCCGTTGCCGCTGATCGTGGCCGTCTGCGTTTCCTCAATCCGGCCAAGTGTCAGCGGCCGCGCGCTCTCGCGCACATGCAGCACGATTTCATCGGGCGTCCACTGGGCGGCGACGAAATACCAGCGCTGGCCCGGTAACGGACGCGACAGACGGCAGGACGCCGCCCCGGCCTTGAGCGTCAGGTAGCCGTCGTCCTTCAGTGACATGGCCAGCGCGCCGTCGAGCGTGAAGATGCGCTGTTCGTGCCCTGCCTGCGGCATTGTCGGGAAGATCCAGCACGCGAAGGCTCCGCTGCTGAGATCGATGCCCTGCAATGGCACGCGGGCGTACGAACCGGTGTGAATCGGCTGAACACGACCCGGAAACGTCCCGACATCGGCGATGACGGTTTCATAGGTGAACGATTCCGTGTCCGTTTGCCCGCCCAGTAACCGGACTAGCGACGCCGAAAACTGTGGCAGGGGCGTGCTGATCATAAAGCGAATTTCGTCTCCCGGCAGGCAGGAGATGGAGCTGGCGTAACCAAGAATGTTCATGCGCGTTTCTCGTAATGTTGGCAACGAGGAAGATAGCTTGCGGGCGAGTTATACAAACTTGGGCCACGAGTCAGTATTATATCTGCCCAAGGCTCTGGCATTACAGACTCGTTATAATCGAGGCGCTCCCTCATTACTCGTAGCCATCTACAGGAGGTGAATCAGCTTTGTATCGGTCCGGTGTTTTCGCTGCCAGTCAATGAGCTTGTGCAATATTTATGAGAGGAAGCGACATGCTTAAACTGCGTTCTGTTTTCGTGCTTGCGCTGCTGGTCGCGGCGGTCATGAGCCTCTCGATCGCGCCTGCGCTTGGACAGGAAGAGCTACCGTCGATTCGTCTGGGCGTCCAGCCGTGGCTTGGATATGGCCCGTGGTGGATCGCGGAACAGCAGGGCTATTTCGAGGATCATGGTCTCGATGTTGAGGTGATCGACTTCACCTGGGATCAGGACATGAACGCCGCGCTGGCTGCCGGACGGCTTGATGTGCAGGCCGCGGCGACCAACACCATGATCACGCTGATCAATCAGGGTGTTGATGTGCAGGCGTTCCTGGTGCTGGATGCATCCTACGAGGCTGACGCCATTCTTGTGTCCGCCGATATCCAGTCGGTTGAGGATCTTGCGGGCCGTTCGGTGGCATACGAACTGGGCGCGACCAGCGACCTGCTACTAAATTATGCCCTGAACGAAGCGGGCATGAGCATCGAGGATGTGGAGCCTGTGCCGATGGCCGCTGCCGACGCCGGGTTGGCGCTGATCGCCGGGCGGGTTGATGCCGCGGTGACGTATGAGCCGTATATTTCCGCCGCGCTGCGCGAGGGCGAAAACTACAGCGTTCTCTACACTTCCGCCGAACGCCCTGGCCTGATTAGCGACGTCATGATCGCCAGGCGTGAGTTCCTCGCCGAAAATCCGGCTGTCATTGAAGCGCTGGCGCTGGCCTGGAACGACGCGGTGACGTTCCTGCGCGAAAACCCGGAAGAGGGTGGCCAGATCATCGCCGACGCTGTGGGCAGCCCGCTCGAAGAATTCCAGATCGCATTTGAGGGGGTTGAGGTTTACGATCTTGCCCAGAACGCCGAGTTGTTGTTCGGCGATTTCCCCGATACCTTTGTGGCTGTCGGCGAAATTATGATGATGCTCAACCCGGATGAGATCACAGCCCTTCCGGAATTTGAGGATGTGTTTGTGATCGACTATCTGGAAGCCTATCTGCCTGAAGCGGAAGCAACGGAAGCAGCGGAATAACCTCGCTTCGGGGGCCGGTAAGCCGTACGGATTCCGGCCCTCGTTGCTAGCCGCGTTTGCTTGTGTTCGCCGCCAGTCCGGTCGTTGACTGCGGAATTGTGTCTTATGGAAACAACAACAGGCCGAAGTGAGCCTTTGCCGGTTGTCTCGCCCGCGCCCCGCCGAAGGCGCTGGCGTCTTTTTGCGCTGCGGGAGGATATTCCCGGACGTATCTATTTCGCGCTTGGCGCGAGCTTTATCCTCCTCATTCTGCTTATCTGGACGGTGGTGACCCATGCGGAGCTAATCGACCCGTTGTTCCTGCCTTCTCCGGCGGCGATCATCGCCGAAGGCATCGCTCAGGCCCAGAGCGGCATGTTGTGGGCGGACGCGGGTGCGAGTATCTATCGCATCGTCGTCGGCTGGCTGATCGCGACACTCTTCGCCGTGCCGATCGGGATTCTGATGGGCAACTTCAAATTCTTCGAGGCCGTGTTCGAGCCGTTTATCGACCTCGTGCGCTACATGCCGGTCGTCGCCCTGATTCCGCTTACGATCCTGTGGGCCGGCACTGACGACTCGCAGAAGTTCCTTATCCTGTTCATCGGCACGTTCTTTCAGGAAGTGCTGCTGGTCATGGACAATGTCAAGAGCGTGCCGAAAGACCTGATCAAAGTCGGCTATACGCTCGGCATGGGGCGCTTTGAGGTGCTGCGGGACATCGTGCTTCCGGCGTCGCTGCCCGGCCTGTGGGATACATTCCGCATAACGCTCGGCTGGACGTGGACCTATCTGGTGGTGGCCGAGCTGGTGGCGGCGCGCAGCGGGCTAGGGCGGCGCATTATGGAGGCGCAGCGCTATCTGGCAACCGAGCGCATCATCTTCGGCATTCTCTTTATCGGTCTGCTCGGCCTGCTGACCGATTACTTCTTCAAAGTCGTTGGAGCGCGTTTGTTTCGATGGATCAAAGAACGGTGAACGGCCAGCGGCCAAAGGTCACCATTCGCAACCTGTCGCACAGCTTCGAGTCGCCAAACGGTAGCCTGCTGGTACTCGACAATATCAACCTGACGCTGGCCGATAACGAGTTTGTCTCGATTGTCGGCACATCCGGCTGTGGCAAATCGACGCTGCTTAATCTGGTCGCCGGGCTGATCGAGCCGGTTGCGGGTGAAATCCTGCTGGACAGCAAGCCGATTGACGGTCCGGGACGCGACCGGGGCGTCGTCTTCCAGTCATATACGCTGTTTCCGTGGCTGACCGTCTGGAAGAACATTGATTTTGCGCTTCGAAAAACCCGGTTGTCCCGCGCCGAGAAGGACGAGCTGATCCGGCATTACATCAGCACGGTCGGGCTGGAGGGTTTTGAGGACGCCTATCCCAACCAGTTGTCGGGCGGTATGCGCCAGCGCGTCGCCATCGCGCGTGCTCTGGTTTACAAGCCGGAAGTCCTGTTGATGGACGAGCCGTTTGGTGCGCTGGACGCGCAGACACGCGGCATGATGCAGGAATTGCTGCTGCATGTCTGGGAGACTCACCGCACCACCGTGCTCTTTATTACTCACGACGTCGATGAAGCGCTGTTCATGTCGGATCGTGTCGTCGTGATGTCCGCGCGTCCGGGACGTATCAAACTCGAAGTGCCGGTCGAATTGCCGCATCCACGATCCTATGAAGTCGTCACGTCACCGCAGTTCGTCGAGCTTAAACTGCGCGTGCTGGAAGCCATCCGCGAAGAAGCGCTCAAAACGATGACCGCTGCCGGCTGAAAGCCATCCCGTTTATGCCACGCACCCGATTGAGGACGCCATGAGTATCAGCATCTATACTGTCGAGGAAGCGCAGGCGCGAATCCTCAGGCGCTATCCGCTCGATCAGATTGAAATCACGCCGCGCCTGCAGGCGAGCATCGCACGCATTTTCGGCGAAGCGCTGACGCCGGAAGCTGCCGTTCAGCGTATTCTGCATGACGTCCGAGCAGGCGGTGATACAGCGTTGCTTGACTGGATCGAGCGGATTGACGGCCATCGCCTTCAAGCCAGCCAGCTTGTCGTCACCGCTGGTGAAATTCAGGCTGCCTATGCCGAGGTCGACGAGCGTGTGGTGAAGGCCATGCAAACTGCAGCCGAGCGCATTGAGGCGTTTCACCGCCGCCAGCCGGTGACGTCGTGGATTGATACCCAACTGGGCGGGGTGCTGGGGCAGATGGTGTCGCCTATCGAGCGGGTCGGTGTCTACTGCCCGGCGGGAACCGCGCCACTGCCGTCGTCGCTTCTGATGTCGGCTATTCCCGCGCGCGTCGCCGGCGTGCGCGAGATCACGGCTTGCAGCCCGGCAGACCGGAACGGCAAAGTTCACCCGTTGATTCTGGTCGCGGCCGATATTGCCGGTGTGGATCGCGTCTTGCGAATCGGAGGCGCGCAGGCAATCGCGGCGCTTGCCTATGGCACTGAGACAGTTCGGCCCGTGGATAAGATCGTCGGGCCGGGCAATATCTTTGTCGTGCTGGCGAAACGCGCCGTGTATGGCACGGTTGGCATTGAAGGCTTGCCGGGACCGACCGAGACGCTGGTGATCGCCGACTCGACCGCCAATCCGGCGTTTGCCGCCGCCGACCTGCTGGCGCAGGCGGAGCACGACGTGCTGGCCTCGGCCATTCTGCTGACGCCGGACGCTGAGCTTGCTCGCAAGGTTCAAACCGAGGTCGAACGGCAGCTTTCGACGCTCAGCCGTCAGGAAATTTTGGCCGAGTCGCTTGGCAATCGCAGCGGCATTGTGATTGTGGATAGCTTGCAGCAGGCGTGCGAGCTGGCGAATACCTACGCGCCGGAACATCTGTGCCTGCTGGTCGAGCAGCCATGGCAGCTTGTGCCGCATATCCGCAACGCTGGCGGCATCTTCCTCGGCGAATATTCTTTTGAGGTGCTGGGGGATTATGTCGCGGGGCCGAGCCATGTCATGCCCGTCGGCGGTACGGCCCGCTTCGCCTCGCCGCTGAACGTGCTTGATTTCGTGAAGCTGACCAGCCTGATCGACCTGAGCCGGGCGGATGCCGTTGCGCTAAGCGCCCCTGCCGCTGAACTGGCGCGCGCCGAAAGCCTGACAGCGCACGAGGCGGCGGCGCGGCAGCGTACTCGTACCAACGGGCGGGCGGAATAGCGCCGCTGCCCGTTGGATCCGCCCGGCGCTTTCTCAGCCTTTCCTCACGGGCGTAAAGCCGCCCGAATATCGTCCGCGCTCAGCAGATAGGCGTTGGTGGTCTGTACATATTCGCGTGATGCCGCGCGTACAGCGACACGTTACAATAAGGTGACAACCCGTAAACCAGAGGAGGTGCGTTTGTTATAAAATCCGCCTGAATACCACAATACGTCGACGCAAAATTTAGTGATTGTGGAGCGAAATGATGTTGAAACTGCGTTTGTTTACCACCCTGTGTTTGTTTCTCCTTCTCGTATCCGGCGCGGTTGTCAGCGCACAGGACAGTGGCTATACCATCGCCGGAGTTGTGTTCCAGAGCGACACGTTCATGCAGACGGTGCAGGCAGGCATGCAGGCGGCAGCGGACGCAGCCGGCGCTGAGCTGATTCTGGGCAACTCGGAAAACGATCTGGTGACGGAAGCCAGCCTGATCGAGGACTACATCACGCGCGGCGTGGACGCGATTGTCATCACGCCGATTTCGGCGGATGGCTCGGTAGCGGCGCTGCAGGCGGCCAAGGAAGCGGGCATCACGATCATCTGCTTCAACACATGTGTGAACGCGGAAGGGATCGCCTCGGCGTACTACGTGACCGAGAACCGGGACCTTGGCACGACGACGGGCGCGGCGGCGGTGGAATTCATCACCAACGAGCTGGGGGGACGGGCAGTGATCGGGATGCTGAACTGCGACCAGTTCGAGGGCTGCCCGCCGCGCAAGGAAGGGTTTGTGGAGACGGTGAGCCAGCTTGAGGGCGTGGAGATTGTGGCGGACCAGCCGGGATGGATCGCGGACGATGCGCTGCCGGTGGCGGAGGCGATGCTGCAGGCAAACCCGAACATCAACGTGCTGTGGGCGGCGAACGAAGGCGGCACGGTAGCGAATGTGCTGGCGGTGCAGTCGGCGGGGCTGGCCGGCGAGGTGTTCGTGTTCGGGACGGACATGAACCAGCAGATGGCGCAATTCCTGCAGGCGGAGGACAACATTCTGCAGGGTGTGACGGGGCAAGCACCGTTCCAGATGGGCTACGACGCGCTGAAGGCCGCGATCACCGTACTCGACGGCGGTGAGGTTGAACCGCTGACGAACACGCCGACGATCTTCTTTGGCCGAGGCGACGACGAGCTGATCAACCAGTTTGTCGAAAGCGACGGTATGATGCTCGTCGAGGCGACCGAAGTGCCCGATGAAGGCGCTGAAGCGGCGCTGGATCTCGCGGGTATGGGCGAGGGTCTGACGATCGCCGGAGTTGTGTTCCAGAGCGACACGTTCATGCAGACGGTGCAGGCAGGCATGCAGGCGGCGGCGGACGCAGCCGGCGCTGAGCTGATTCTGGGCAACTCGGAAAACGATCTGGTGACGGAAGCCAGCCTGATCGAGGACTACATCACGCGCGGCGTGGACGCGATTGTCATCACGCCGATTTCGGCGGATGGCTCGGTAGCGGCGCTGCAGGCGGCCAAGGAAGCGGGCATCACGATCATCTGCTTCAACACATGTGTGAACGCGGAAGGGATCGCCTCGGCGTACTACGTGACCGAGAACCGGGACCTTGGCACGACGACGGGCGCGGCGGCGGTGGAATTCATCACCAACGAGCTGGGGGGACGGGCAGTGATCGGGATGCTGAACTGCGACCAGTTCGAGGGCTGCCCGCCGCGCAAGGAAGGGTTTGTGGAGACGGTGAGCCAGCTTGAGGGCGTGGAGATTGTGGCGGACCAGCCGGGATGGATCGCGGACGATGCGCTGCCGGTGGCGGAGGCGATGCTGCAGGCAAACCCGAACATCAACGTGCTGTGGGCGGCGAACGAAGGCGGCACGGTAGCGAATGTGCTGGCGGTGCAGTCGGCGGGGCTGGCCGGCGAGGTGTTCGTGTTCGGGACGGACATGAACCAGCAGATGGCGCAATTCCTGCAGGCGGAGGACAACATTCTGCAGGGTGTGACGGGGCAAGCACCGTTCCAGATGGGTTATGACGCGCTGGTGGCGGCGATTCGGGCGCTGCATGGCGAGGAGCTTGAACCGCTGACGAACACGCCGACGATCTTCTTTGGCCGAGGCGACGACGAGCTGATCAACCAGTTTGTCGAAAGCGACGGCATGATGCTGGTCGGCAGCGAATAAGCGTTTGCTTTATGTGGCCGGAAGCGCAGTCCGCGCTTCCGGCCTTGCATTTGTGTTATTTGCGAAAGATGTCTTTATGGCCCCCTTGTTGCAGTTAGAACAGGTTTCCAAGCGCTATCCGGGCGTGATCGCGCTGGATCATGTCGATTTCTCGCTGGAAGCGGGCGAAGTTCGCGCCCTGCTTGGCAAGAACGGCGCGGGCAAATCCACGCTCATCAAGGTGTTGAGCGGGGCGATTACGCCGGACAGCGGGCGTATTCTTATCGATGGCACGCCGGTCCTCATGTCCAGCACCAGTGAGGCGTTTCATCACGGTATTTACACCGTCTATCAGGAAATGAGCCTCATTCCGTCGCTCAGCGTCGCGGAAAATATCGTGCTTGGTCGCTGGAAGAAAAAACGATTGTTTGGCCTGCTGCCGAGTATCGATTACGACGCCATGCGCGCGACGGCGCGCGCCGCGCTGGAGCAGCTTGACGTCCATCTCGACCCCGACCAGATTGTCTCTAGCCTGACGATTGCCCAGCAACAGATCGTCGAAATCGCCAAGGCGCTGTCATTCAACCCGCGCATTTTCGTGCTCGATGAACCGACGAGTTCGCTGGCTTCGCACGAAGTCGAGTCGCTGCATCGTATCGTGCGGCGGCTGGCGGAACAGGGCCGGGCGGTGATTTACGTTTCGCACCGCCTGCAGGAAATTCCGCTGATCGCGCATACGGTGACGGTGCTGCGCGACGGCAAGAGCATAGGCACGATGCCGATTGAAGAAGCGACGCCTGAACGCATCGCGCAGATGATGATCGGGTTTGACTGGCAGCGCGTCCATCGGAAAAAAAGCGAGACTCTTGGGCCTGTGCGACTGGCCGTACGCAACCTGACGCGGAAACCGCTGCTGCACGATATTTCGTTTGAGGTGCGCGGCGGCGAGGTCGTCGGAATTGCCGGGCTGCTGGGTTCTGGACGGACAGAACTGCTACGCGCCATTTTTGGCCTCGACCCAATTGATTCGGGCGAGATTGAAGTGGATGGAAAACGGATTGGTACGCCCAATCCGACAACCATGAAGTTGCTCGGCCTTGCCATGACGCCCGAAGACCGCAAGCGACAGGGGCTGATCCTGTCAGCGTCGGTGCAGAACAATATGACGCTCGCTTGTCTTGACCGCATCAGCCAGAGCGGCATCCTCAAGTCCGCGGTCGAGAAGCAGATGGTCAACGACATGGTGGAGTCGATTTCCGTCAAGACGCCCGGCATCAACGTCCCGGTCGGCACGCTAAGCGGCGGCAACCAGCAGAAAGTCGTCATCGGCAACTGGCTCAATACGCAGCCTTCGGTGCTGATGATGGACGAGCCGACGCGCGGCATTGACATTCAGGCCAAGGAGCAGATTTTCGAACTGGTGCGCGATCTGGCGCGGCGAGGATTGGCCGTGCTGTTTGTCTCGTCGGAAATTGAAGAAGTTCTCGATGTTTGCGACCGTATTCTGGTGATGAAAGAGGGGCGCATCACTGCGGATATGTCGCCGGACGATGTTGAGCTTGAGCAGTTGCTCGCGCTCCTTATGGAGGAAAGTTATGCTTAAGACTGGCGAGGGGCAACTCGCGCCGCCCCGTATTGCTACAGCAGGCAGCCGTTCCGCACAGTTTATTTTCCGTTCCGGGCTGCTGATCGCCGTCATTTTGCTGTTCATCGTGCTTTCTTTGATCGCGCCGAACTTTCTGTCGGAGCGCAACATCCTCAACGTGCTGCGTGCGGTGGCCTTCAACGGCATCATCGCCTGTGGCATGACGCTGGTCATTATCTCAGGCGACATCGACGTGAGCGTCGGTTCGGCGGTGGCGTGGGCCTCGTCGCTGCTCGGCGTGCTGGCGATCAAAAACGGCTGGAACCTCGAACTGGCGATTGTCACCGTGATCGCCTCTGGCGTGCTGGTGCATTTGGTCGCCGGGTATATCCGCGTGCGCTGGAACGTGCCGGCTTTTGTCGTCACGCTGGCGTTGTTCATCAGCCTGCGTGGGGCGGCGCGGCTGATCACCAACGCCTATCCGGTGACGCCGTTCCCGTCGTATTTCTCGTTCATCGGCGGCGGTTTCATCTTCGAAGGCTTGCCGTTTCTGGAACGCGGCGTTCCCGTGCCGGTCGTCATCATGCTGCTGACGTTCCTCGTCTTTTACTACATCAGCACGCGCACGGTATTCGGGCGTTCTGTTTACAGCATCGGCGGCAATGAAGAGGCAGCGCGACTGTCGGGTATTCCCGTCAAACGCACCCGCATGACCATCTTTGGGATCACCGGCTTTCTGGCGGCGTTTTCGGGCGTGCTGATCTCGTCACGCATCATGTCTGGCGCGTCGAATATCGCCGAAGGTCTGGAATTTGAAGTCATCGCGGCGGTCATCATCGGTGGCACCAGTCTGGCGGGCGGGCTTGGCTCGATCTGGGGTACGTTCCTCGGCGTGCTGTTCATCGGCCTGCTCAGCAACGGCATGGTGCTGCTCGGCATTCCGAGCTTTGTGCAGGAAGTCGTGCGCGGGCTGATCATCCTGTTCGCCGTCCTCATCAGCATCTGGCAGAACAACCTGCAAAAGCGCGTCGCCCGCGAGTAGCGTAAACGGCGCGTTTGACATCGAAAAAGGATTTGTCATGAAGCTGGGTATTGGTTTTTACCGTCACATGCTGACGCCCGAAAACTTTCGTTTCGCGCGGCAGGCCGGGGCGACGCACATCGTAGCGCATCTCGTGGATTACCTGAATACCGCCCGCCTGCCCGCGACGACTGTCGACGGTTGGGGGCGCGTGAATACCGACGATACCGTCTGGTCGCTGGAAGCGCTGCGCGATCTGAAAGCCAGAGTGAACGAAGCCGGGCTGGAACTGGAAGCGATTGAAAATTTCGATCCCGGTCACTGGTACGATGTGCTGCTCGATGGCCCGCGCAAGCAGGAACAGCTTGAATTCCTGAAGCAGATCATCCGCAACATGGGCGAGGTCGGTATTCCGGTGATGGGCTACAACTTCAGCATCGCCGGCGTGTGGGGCTGGGTGAACGGCGAGTTTGCGCGCGGGGGCGCGGAGTCGGTCGGTTTTCTCGGCAACGTGCCGGAAACGCCGATCCCCAACGGCATGGTCTGGAACATGATTTACGATCCCGACGCGCCGCCCGGCGACATCGGCACGGTGACGCAGGAACAACTGTGGCAACGCCTGAGCGACTTTCTGGACGCGCTGCTGCCGGTCGCCGAGGAGGCGGGCGTGAAGCTGGCGCTGCATCCCGACGACCCGCCGATGCCGGCGCTGCGCGGCACGGCGCGCCTCGTTTACCAGCCACGCTACTACCAGCAACTGCTCGATATGAAGCCAAGCCCGGCGAACGCGCTGGAGTTCTGTATCGGCTCG
>QGUR01000372.1 GCA_003242205.1 Chloroflexota bacterium
CTTCAAGCCGCTCGCGCAGATACTCGCCGACTTCACTGACATGCGCCAGAAACTCGGACTGGCTCACGCGCTCAAGCACGTGTTTGGCCACGGTGGTGATCAGCGGGCCGCCGCCGAACGTCGAACCATGATCGCCGGGATGGATATGGCTGGCAACGGCTTCTGTCGCCAGAATTGCGCCAATAGGCAGACCTCCCGCCAGCGGCTTCGCCAGCGTCATGATGTCCGGCGTCACGCCGCTGGCTTCGTGCGCCCACAGCGTCCCGGTTCGCCCGACGCCACACTGAACTTCGTCGAAAATCAGCGTCGCCTGATGACGGTCGCACAGGTCGCGCAGCGCGCGGAGAAACTCAGGCGTCGCCACATGGATACCACCTTCACCCTGCACCGGTTCGACGATAACGGCAGCGGTCTTCGGCCCGATCAGCGCTTCGGCACTGGCGATGTCGTTGTACTCGCCGACATGTACACCGGAGAGCAGCGGACGGAACGGAGCCTGATACTTTTCTTTCGGCGTCAGCGTCAGCGTACCGAGCGTGCGCCCGTGAAAGGCATTGCTGAAGCAGACGATTTCGACCTTGTCCTGCTGCCCGCTGTCATAGGCAACGCGCCGCGCGAACTTGATCGCGCCTTCGTTCGCTTCCGCGCCGCTGTTGCAGAAAAACACACGGTCGGCAAACGACCGTTCGACCAAAAGCGCGGCCAGCTCGGCCTGCGGCGCGGTGTAATACAGGTTGCTCAGGTGAATCAGCCCGGTCGCGGCCTGCTGGATTGTCTCAGTCAGTTGCGGATCACCATAGCCGAGCGCATTGACGGCAATGCCCGCAACCCAGTCCAGATACGCCTTGCCTTCCGCGTCGTACACCGTTACGCCTTCGCCGCGCACGAGCACAAACGGCGGCCGCTTGTACGACTGGACAATGTATTCCTGCTCCAGACCGATGATGTGTTGGGTCAGATTTGTTTCCGTTGCGGTTGCCATGCGCTCCTCTTTTATCTCAGGTAATAAACTTTTCCACCAGATCGCAGCCGGGATATCAATGACTGGCCGCTAACTGGTGACTTTTCAGATAATCCGACCAGCCAAGTCGTTGATCCAGCCACTCGTCGGTCGTGCGGAAACGCTCGATCCAGCCGTTGTCTGCCTCATAGCGGATCGTCGCGCGGCACCATTCCAGCACCTTGATCGCCGTTTCAGGGGCCACCCGCGGCGACTTCAGCGCGTGCAGCGCCAGCTTTTGGCTGTAGACCGAATCGCGCACGAGCGCGTTGTACATCAGGTGCTGCAACTCGTGGCAATTCGGGCAAAGCTGGATCGTGACCATGTTTTCTCCGTGCGTCGCCACATCCCAGAGGTGGTGGCGGTGCGAGATCGGATATCCGCAGGCCGAACAGGGCGTCATCCGCTCCTGATAGGTCGGTCGCCTGCGCCGCATTAAGCGGCGATACTTCCGCAGGCGATAGAAGTCGCGCCAATGCTCGGCGATGTTTACCCGTTCCGCCTCATTCTCATTCGATCTCAAAACTGCTTCAAACGAAGCGATGATGCCTTCGGCCTGCTTTTTGCTATGCAGCTCTCGCACCAGCGCATACAACTCGGCAATGAGCGCCTCAGCCGTTTTCTCCTGTTTTGTGGGTGGATTCTCGCTCAACGGTGACCTCCCGCTGAAAGGCTGTTCCGCCCCCGGAGCGCAGTCCCGCCAGGTTGGTAATCACCGCCCGCGGAACGCCGCTTTCCAGAGCGCCAAGAGCCGTTCGGACTTTGGGAATCATGCCGCCGAAAATCGTCCCGTCGTTGATCAAAGACTCCACCTGTTCCGGCGACAGCTCCGGAACCACTGCGTCGTTGACGAGCACGCCTTCAACATTGGTCAAAAAGACAACCCGGCTTGCGCCAATCGCCCCGGCAACCGCGCCGGCTACATGATCGCCATTCACGTTATAGGCGCTGTCCGGCCCAAGACAGATGGGAGCCAGCACCGGCGTCACGCCCTTCTCAAGCAGTGCGGTCAACACTTCCGCGCGCACGGCGGTCACTTCCCCGGTGAAGCCCATATCCTGCCCGTTGGAACGCATCTTTTCGGCGCGCACCAGCCCGCGGTCGATACCGCTCAGGCCAAGCGCGTCGACTCCGGCAGCGAGAAACGTCCGCACCAGCCGCTTGTTGATGATGCCGCAGAGGACCATTTCAACCAACGCCAGCGACTCGGCGTCGGTCACCCGAACACCATCGACATAACGCGGCTCGATCCCCATGCGCCGCTGTAATGTCGAAATCTCCTTGCCGCCACCGTGAACGACAACAACCGGCTCATTCAGGGACGCAACCGCCCCGGCCAAACCTTCAAGAAAGGCCGGATCATCCAGTTCATGCCCGCTCACCTTAATGACAACGGGCTTCAGGGTTGTCTGTTCGCTCATCGCCAATCGCCGCCATTCGTCCTAAAGCAGCCCGGTCGTTTCAGGCAGGTCGAACATCAGATTGAAGCACTGCACCGCCTGCCCCGACGCGCCTTTCCGCAGATTGTCGGTCACGCTCGTGATATGCAGAAAACGATCATCGACCGGCGTCAGGCTGATGGCGCAGGTATTGTTGCGAACGACGTGGCGCAGCGTCGCCTGCTGGCCCGCCGGAAGCACGTTGACCAGCGGTTCGTTCTCATAGCATTCCGCGTAAAGATCCTGCGCGTCTGCCGCATTGTGGCCCTCGTCCAGCTCGACATAAATGCTCGCCATCAGGCCACGATCGACAGGCAGCAGATGCGGCGTGAAAATGAGCATACCCACGCGCGGGTCGAGCTTCGCCATCTCCTGCTCGATCTCCCCAACATGACGGTGCGCCCGTCCCGGGTTGTAAGGCGACAGGTTGCCAAAAACCTCGACAAAGTGGGTATTGGGCTTTGGCTCGCGTCCCGCCCCGGAAACGCCTGATTTGGCGTCCACGATCACAGGGCGACCGGGCGCGAGCGCGCGCGCCGCCAGCAGCGGGTACAGGCCAAGCAGCGTTGTCGTTGGATAGCAGCCCGGCGCGGCGACAATGTTGGCCCCGCGCAAAGCTGCGCGGTTGATCTCCGGCAAGCCATAAGGCGCGGACAGCAGTTCCGGGTGCGGATGTTCGTGCTTGTACCAGCGCTGGTAAGCCTCCGCCGTATCCAGACGCAAATCTGCCGAAAGGTCGATTACTTTGACTCCGGCGGCAGCGACCTTCGCCGCAAGCTGCGCCGAAACGCCATGTGGCATGGCCAGAAAGACCGCATCCGTATCTGCATACGGCGCTGCTTCATGCGGAATATAGCTCAAATCAGTGCCGGCAATCGACTGGCCGGTGTAGGTGTTCGACGTGCCAAACACCAGCTCGACCGCCGGATGCCCCCTTAAAATATCGATCAGGTCCATGCCCGCATAGCCGGACGCGCCGTAGACTCCCACGCGAATCTTGTCCATGTACGCCCCTTCAGTGTTGGTCGTGCGGCCAAAAAAAACCCCCTGCCTTCATGTTCGAGGTCAGGGGGTACGATTTCGCTTTGCCGGTTCGCGTCAGTGTTCAGACCCGCCCCAACGCAAAACACCCACCTGAACCTCACGGGTCAGCGGGCGACGGCTACGGCGACGCAGATAGCTTGATAGTGACGGGATGTTGAAACCCATATCCGGTTCTGCAAGCTGGCCTGAACTCGAAAGCGTGTGAATTCTACTCAATTGCCCCCGGGCTGTCAACAAAAAAGTATGCTTCTGGCCGGCACTGACTGGAAGCACAGCTATCAGCAAACGCTTATGTACAGCAACGGTGATTCACATGCTATTCTTATGAGAAACAGCTATACTACAGCTATAGTGTTGGAGTAAGGTGTTGCTTGACAGGCAGCACAAAGCACGTTACGCTTAGTGGTACGTTAAGCGTCGACGGTTTGCTTGGCCGCGCGCCGGTCAGGAAGCCTGCCTCTAAAACTCGTCATTCATCCGGTCCTGCGTCATCATTTCAGAGAGGCCCGGCCCGCCCGGGGTTAGGGCGCACCAACCCAGAAATTGCGCCCAGGGGGTAAACCCCGG
>QGUR01000058.1 GCA_003242205.1 Chloroflexota bacterium
TGGCGAGAAACTAGATATTTTTTGTTATTTTGAGGTTTCCCCGTCCGGGATTCCCGCTGAGATGAATGATCTCCATACGGTCGCGCAGCGGGCCGGGGATCGGCTCCAGTTCGTTGGCGGTCGTGATGAACAGCACGTCGCTCAGGTCGAACGGCACGTCGAGATAGTGATCGTGGAACTCGGCGTTCTGCTCCGGATCCAAAACCTCCAGCAGCGCGCTCGCCGGATCACCGCGGAAGTCGCGGCCCAGCTTGTCGATCTCATCCAGCATAAAGACCGGATTGCGCGTGCCGGCGCGGCTGATCGTCTGGATGATGCGTCCGGGCATCGCGCCGATGTACGTGCGGCGAAAACCACGAATTTCGGCTTCGTCGCGCACGCCGCCCAGACTCATACGGATAAACTTGCGCCCCATAGCCCGCGCAATCGACGCGCCGAGCGACGTCTTGCCGACGCCGGGCGGGCCAACGAAGCACAGAATCGCGCCCGCGCGCTCGCGGCGAATATGGTCGACAGGCTCCTGCTCTTCCAGTTGTTGCGCGCGTTCCTGACGCAGCTTCCGCACGGCCAGAAACTCAAGGATGCGCTCCTTGATATCCTCCAGACCGTAGTGATCCTCGTCAAGCACCTGGCGCGCGTGAGCGATGTCGAGGTTATCGACGCTCACCTTGTTCCACGGCAGGCCGGTCAGCCAGTCGAGATACGTGCGGATGACGCCATATTCAGCCGCCTGCGGTGGCAACTTCGACAGCCGGTCAAGCTCGCGATTGGCTTCCTTGAGCGCTTCCTCGGGCATGCCCGATTCGTCGATCTTGCGCCGGTATTCCTCGATCTCGACCGCCTGTTCATCGCCCTCGCCCAGTTCGCGCTGGATGGCCTTCAGTTGCTCGCGCAGATAGTACTCGCGCTGCATCTTTTCCATCTCGCTCTGGGCTTCGCTCTGAATCTTGCGGCCCAGTTCGAGCACTTCCAGCTCTTTGCCAAGAATGGCGATCAGGCGGCGCAGCTTGGCTTCGGTACTGTCCAGTTCCAGCATGGCCTGGGCTTCTTCCAGGTCGATGCGGATGTAGGTGGCAACCGTGTACGCCAGTTGCAGCGGATCATCGACGTTCAGCGCCGAAGTGATCAACTCGCTGGGGATGCTCGGCACCAGATCGGCGAGGCGGCCGAACAGTTCGACAACGCTGCGCGTCAGCGCTTCCACCTCAATCGTCGTTTCGACGGTTTCCGGCGCGGCATGAGCCTTCGCGCGCAGGTAGGGTTCGGTCGCCGTGAATTCGTCAATCGCGATACGCGCCAGACCCTGCACCAACATGCGAATGGTGCCATCGGGCGCGCGGAACAGCCGGTGAATCGACGCAATCGTGCCGATACGATGAATATCATCCGGCCCCGGCGATTCAAGCTCCGGGTCCTTGGCGGTCACCAGCCCGATCAGCCGGTTACCATTGACGACATCATCTACCAGCCGAATGCTGCGCGGCTGTCCGACGGTGAGCGGAACCGCAGTTTCAGGATAGACGACCACGCCACGCAACGGCAGAATAGGAAGCTCCTCAGGAATTGTGACCACTTCCTCGTTTTCACGGCTTCGCTTCTGTTCGCTGGTGCTAGTCGCAACCTTTTCGGCCTCGGTCTCTTCGAGGTCGACGTCAATCTCTTTTGCTTCCGGTTTATCAGTCATTCTCTGCCTCATCAGTTTCGGCGTTCACGTTAATAATGCGAATCGCCTTTTCCGGTCGCCGCGGCAATTCAATCTGCAGGAAGCCATCGCGGTATACCGCTTCGACTTTATCCTGCTCCACCGGCCATGGCAGCGTAACTTCCACACGGAAATCACCATAACCGATCTCGACCTGGTGGTAGGCAGCCCCCTGATAGGAAGGGCGCTCGCGCACGCCGGCAACGACCAGTTGGTTATTCAACAGCGTTATGGTGAAATCGCTGGGACGCATGCCCGCGATCTCGATGAAGACCAGCAGTTTGTCCGGGAATTCGAGCACGTCTGTCGGCGGCGTAAACGGGGCGTTCGGGCGGAAAATCATATAACCCTGTACTACCCAACGCCGGTCCACAGGCTGGCGTTCGGACAACGGGTCTCGTCGCTTACCATACATGTAAGGTGACCTCCAGGGGCATCTCCATAAGCCGCAGCGCGCACTCGCATCGCACACAACAGCCCAGAGATGGGTCTCTCAAAAAAACACCGGGCATATGGCTTCCGGCATTACAACAGTTTAGCAGTAATGAATAAAAATCATATTAGATGGGAAGGTTTATCATCCGCCGCTCATAGTTAATGTGACCGGATTTTGGCCGATTTGGGTATTGCCATCGGCCCTAACCCCGGCGCGCAGATCCCGGCCACCTCCATCGCCGGGCAGAGCCATCGCTCAGTCAAAGCCCGTGTAGACCATTCACTAAAACTCGTAGATGTCGTAGTCGCGCGCGAGGTAGATGGGGCCATCGTAAGCGGTGCGCGCTTCATCGACCAGCGGCTGCGGGTCGGTATTCCAGACCTGATAGTGAATGAGATAGAGCGATTTCGCGCCCGCCTGCGCCGCGATCCGCCCGGCCTCCGCCGCGCTGGAATGGCCAAAGCCCTTACCGGCGGCCTCGTGAATCAGCATATCGGCGTCGTGCGCCAGCTCGATCAGCGCAGGAACCGGCTCGGTATCGCAGGAATAGGCCAGCACCCGGCCCGTGCGCCTGTTCTCAATCCGTAGCCCGATGGTAGGGACAAAATGGCGTGTCGGCCAGGCGATAATCTCAAAATCGTCATTTCTGAGAACCGGCGCGCAGTCCTGTTCCGGCACGCGGTGGAAAGTGACCGGAAAGAAATCCGGCCAGGTATCCCAGGCATACGACAACATCATATCCTCGACCCGGGTAGCGCAGTGGTCGAGAGCGTAGAAACGCAGTGGCGTCTGGCGTCCCAACAGCCACATGTGCATCAGCATGGTCGGCACGCCGGCAACGTGGTCGGGATGGAAGTGCGTCAGAATGATGTCCTGAATGGCATTATCGTCAATACCTAGATTGTGGATTTTGCCCAGGGGATTGGAGCCGCAGTCAACCAACACATTGCTGGTTTCGCCGCTCAGGAGAAAGTGAGTGTAGTCGTGTCTGGCGTCGGATACGGCCGCGGCGGAACCCAGGATGGCGATTTTTGCCATGCAGAACCTCGTTGAAGGCGAAAAGGACAAACGTCATTATGCGGAAAGAATGGCGCGCGTAAAGCCCGGACCCTGTATCTCGTTCGATTCAGACGCCGGCGACGGCGCGCACAACCAGCGGCGTAAGGTAGGTTTCCAGCAACGCGGCGATCAGCAAACCGGGGATGACCAGCCCCAGCCCGACCCTGATAAGGTCGCTCAGGGCGACCGTCCAGGCGTGCCCGACGGTCCAGCCGTGCGGCGGTCTGGTCACAATCGCACCGGCGCGCAGCGCGGCAGCGGCGGCCAGCAAAATCACCGGCACTTCAACCAGCCCATGAACAATCACCGCCGCCAGCACCAAATCAACCCGAAGGCCGGCCACCATGACCTGACTGAGCGCAAAACCCAGAACGAAGTAGACGCCAGGCGTCAGCACGAGCGCCGCCACGCCAAACGTGAAAAGCGATAACAAGGTGGCAACCAGCAGAATGCGCCCGTTATGAAACACGATCCAGCCGGGGCCGCTGGCGACGAAGGTATCGAGACTGGCCCCAAGATCAACCACGCCGGCAGAATCGCTTGCCTGCTGAAAAACCGGCAGACGCCATTCCGGCTGCTGGCCGAGACTGACGCCCGCCAGAAAAGCCGCCACAAAGACGAGGCCGGTCACGAACAGGGCCGGGCGCAGCCGGCGCAGGCTGAGCGTCACACCGCGCCGGTACCATTCCTGGAGGTTGCGGGCCGGCGTTCCGCGTTCGTCCACCGCGCGCACATGACGCCAGATTTTGTGCAGTGTTGCGCGGGGATTGATCTGGTCGATGCTGCGGCCCAGCACTTCTTCCCGGTTGAAAACGCTATTGCCCAGACGCAGCAGCAGCACGACGACGACCAACATGCCGATGATGATGGCCCAGAGCGCGCCAATGCCGTGCGGCGATTCGGCATCCGGCGCGAGGAACATGATGGCGCTCTCGCCCTGCACCAGCAGCGCAACCGGAATCACGATGAAGCTCGCCAGCAGGTTGGCAGCGCGCGTGCTGGTCGTCTGGCTGCTGACGACGACCGCGCCCGTGACCATCACCAGCGCCTGCGCCGCCGTCAATAGAAAGATTTGCACCACGAGCGCGGGCTGTGGCCGCCATTCCACGCCGCCGAACACCAGCCCTGCCAGATAGACCAGCATGCCGCAATAGGACGACACCAGCGGCGGGATCATGGCGGCAAGCGTTTTGCCGATATAAAGCTCGGTATTGGAAAGCGGAGTTGTAAACAGCGGTTCGAGGCTGCGACGTTCCTTTTCGCCGACGAACGTTTCCAGCGCGATGACGAGCGAGATGGAAATCGGGAAAAACCCGACGATCATCAGCAGAAACGGGATCGTGCGCTCGCCGATGATTTCCGCGCCATAGCCGGTGACAAACGCGGTGAACCGCCCGGCGACAAACTGCGCCAGCGCCGGAAACAGGAACGTCAGAATGAGAATCGGCGCGAGAATGCGCCAGTCGCGCAGGCTGTCGCGCACTTCACGCCGCGTAACGATCAGCGCGTTCCGCAGCGTCTGCAATGCGCCCGGCGTCTCATCTGCAACTGCGCTCTCAAGCAGGTTCGCCGGCGACGCCATGCGTACCCTCTTCCTTTTGCTCGTCCTGTTCGATAATTTGCAGATAAATGTCTTCCAGCGTCTGCGAAACAGGCGCCAGCGAAATCACATCCACGCCCAGCCCGGCAAGCCGCCGGATCAGCGCCGGGTTGACGCGTTCGGGATCGGAAACGCGATAGCGCAGCCAGTCGCTCCCTTTTTCCTCGACGGTCACAAGGTCGCCAATTTCGCGCGGCAGGCCGTTCATCTCGCCGCGCACGCGCAACTCCATCCGCGGCTCGCCGGCGAACTGCCGGGACAACTCGTCAAATGTGCCCTGAGCGATAATGCGCCCTTTTCTGATGACGGCGATCTGGCTGGCAAGCTGCTGCGCTTCGGCCAGATTGTGCGTGGTGATGAGAAAAGTGCGCTCGCCACGCTGAAGCTCGACAATCGCATCGCGCACCTGCTTCGCGCTCTGCGGGTCCATGGCGCTGGTCGGTTCGTCCAGCAGCAGCACCGGCGGGTTATGCAGCATGGCACGAACCAACGCCAGCTTCTGCTTCATGCCTTTGCTATACTCGCCCAGACGTTTATTGAGCGCATCCTGCAGGCCAAAGCGCTCCATCAGTTCGTAGGCGCGCTGGCGGCGCACCGGCCGCGGCATGTGATAGACCTCGCCGAAAAAGTCGAGGTATTCCAGCGCTTTCATGCGTTCGTACAGGCCATGCTGTTCCGTCAGCACGCCCACATGAGCGCGTACCTGTTGCGGCTGGCGCACGACGTCAAAACCGGCCACCACGGCGCGGCCCGACGTCGGCGCGAGAATGGATGTCAACATGCGTACTGTAGTGGTTTTTCCCGCGCCGTTCGGCCCCAGCAGCGCCAGCACCGCGCCGGCGGATACGCGCAGCGAGACCCGATCGACCGCCAGAAAATCATCGAACACTTTGGTCAGGTCCTGCGCTTCAATCATGCTTTTCGACCAGCTCTCCGTGCCTTCGCTTTCTGATTGTATGTCGAGACTGGCGCGCAGGAGATTTAGGATTGGTGGATGTACGGCGAAAGGCGCACCGGCCAGACCTGCGAGCGCCGCACAGGCAGGTTCATGATGGATGACCAGACCGTTCGGCGGCTAAACGCCATCAACCGCGACTTCTACCGGCGAGTCGCCGAAGATTTCGACACCACGCGCGGCAGACCGTGGCCCGGCTGGCGGCGACTGCTGCCGTACCTCCCCAAAGCGCCTGAGCCGCTGCGCGTGCTGGATGCGGGTTGTGGCAACGGGCGTCTTGGCATGTTTCTCGCCTCGGCGCTCCGGCAGCGCATAGCCTACACCGGCGTCGATAACAACCCGGCGCTGCTGGCCCGCGCCCGCGAAACGCTTGTCTCGCCCAAACTGCTGAGTGTCGAACTGTTGGAAGCCGATCTGCTCAACGATACGCTGCCGCCCGGCCCCTATGACCTGATCGGGCTGTTTGGCGTTCTGCATCACATCCCGGCATTCGAACGACGCCAGACACTGATGCGGCAACTCTCGGCGCGGCTCGCGCCCGGCGGCGTGCTGGCCTTCGCCTGCTGGCGCTTCTACGAATACGAGCGCTTCCGCGAGCGCATCGTGCCGTGGCCCGCCGGTTTACGCGTCGAACCCGGCGACTACCTGCTCGACTGGCGGCGTGGAGCCAGAACGCTACGCTACTGCCACTATATCGACGACGCCGAGCATGACGCGCTGGTTGCCGCCAGCGGTTTGGCCCACGTCACGAGTTACCGCGCCGACGGGCATGAAGGCGACGCCAACCTGTACACCGTGCTGCGCCGCGAACGCTAGCTTTCTCCCAACCCGGCGACGATTCTGGCGATACGACGCTGGCGCGTCTCTGCCGCTTTGGCCGTTTCAACCTGCCGGACGTGTTCCTTGCGCATGGTGTAGGACAACTTGTCGAAGGCTCCCCGCGCGCCGGGCTTCTCCGCCAGCGCTGCTGCCAGATCGGCGGGAACGTCAACCGTTCGCGGCTCCTCATCCAGTTCGAGCGTGACCTCGACCTCATCCCCGGCCCTGACGCCGGCGGCATGGCGGTGTTCCTTGGCCAGCGGCAGCATGAACACGCCTCCGTATGGCGCCACCGTACTGCGATAGGTATAGCCGTTGACCGTCACCTTGACGGGAGGCCGCTTCCCTTTGCCCAGCGCGGCCACCGCCTCTGCCGGAACAGGAATCCCGGTAGCGTCCATCCCCGCTTCCTGCGTGATCGTTGTGACAAAAGTCGTTTTCATCGCCCAACCCTTCGACTGGCTTGGCTGTTCACCCATTGTAGCCCCGCAAAGCTCAGCCAGCTTCCGGTATAATGTCTTCGCTGCGCCTGAAACGAATGCTCCGGCGCAGGTTTGTCCATTCGTTCGAGAGAAAGCGTCGAAATGCCCCTGCCCAGACTCAATAGTCTCAGATTGCCGTGGCCCACGAATTGGAGCGAGTTGTTTGGCCGCGAAGCGCCGCTGATTCTGGAAATCGGTTTTGGCAAGGGCCAGTTCCTGCAATACCTGTCGCGCCGCTTCCCCGAAGCCAACATCATCGGGCTGGAAATCTCGAACCGCTGTCTGGTGATGGCCGAAAACGCGATTGAACGGCTGGGCATGTCCAACGTGCGCGTGATTCATTCGACGGCGGAAACCGCGCTGCACCACCTGTTCGAGCCTGCCACCATCAGCCAGATTCACATCAACTTCCCCGACCCGTGGTTTAAGGAGCGCCACAGCAAACGCCGCCTGATGCAACGCGACACGTTGGACGTCATGGTCAACCGTCTGGAGCCGGGCGGCCTGTTTTATCTGGCGACCGACATCCTCGCATACGCCGAGATGAGCGCCGAGCTTCTGGCGGCGACGCCGGGTCTGGACAATCTGCTGCCCGACCGCTGGGCGCACAGTATGCCCGACCGGGTGGTGACGAAATACGAGGCGGCGGCGGCGCGCGAAGGCCGCGACCGCTATTACTTTGCTTACCGCCGTAACAGTCTGCCCGCGCCGGACGTGCCGGTGATTAAGGAGCTAGAGATGCCGCATGTCGTTTTCAGCGGCCCGCTGACGCTCAACGAGATTCAGGCGGCGTTCACGCCGTGGGAATCCTCGACCGGCGAGGCCGTTCTGCACTTCATCGACTGCTATCGTGGCCGGGATTCGCTGCTGTTTGAAACGTACGTCAACGAGCCGACGCTGGAACAGCGCATTGCGCTGATCTTGCGCGTGCGCCGCGGCGGCGACTTTTCGCTTATGGTCAGCCCGCTGGGACATCCACGCGCAACGGCGGGTGTCCACGCGGCAGTAGCGGGGCTGATGCGCTGGCTGATGAGCCTGCACCCGGATATCAAACTGATCGATTCAAAAGTGAGGAATCTTGCGCCGGAACAGTAGCGGCGGGAAAAGCGCGCTATTCAGGCCGGTCGTACCGGCGGTTGTTCCCGGCGTTTGAGTGGCGCAGGAAGCGGACGAGCAGAAACACGACCAGCGCGACGCCGATGACCGCGCTGACGACCAGCATAAACGTCTGGTAACTTTCCATCCACACAAGCAACTGTTCCCAGTTGTCGCCCAGCAGATAGCCGGCGCCGGCCAGAAGCGCCGACCAGATGGCCGTTCCCAACGCCGTGAACAGCGCGAAGCGCGGCAGCGGCATGCGCTCCATCCCGGCGGGAATCGAGATCAGCGTGCGGATCAGCGGGATCAGGCGACCGAAGAAAACCACAGCCTCGCCATATCGGGAAAAAATCGCCAGCGCGCGATCGAGGTCGTGTTCGGAGACGCCGAAGTAACGCCCGTAGCGGCGCAAAAAGCGCCGGATCAGCGCCTCATCCGCCCAGCGCCCGAAATGATAGACCACGATTGCGCCCGCCAGCGAACCCAGCGTTCCGGCGATCACCACACCGGCGAACGTCAGGTCGCCGCGCGCCACCTGAAAGCCGCCAAACGGCATGACGAGTTCGGACGGCAACGGCGGGAATACGGCCTCCAGCAGCGACGCCAGCGCAATGCCCGGATAGCCGAGAAAGCTGACCAGTTGTTGAATCGCTTCCGCAATCGCGTCAAAAAGCTCCGCCATACGCGCTCTTATCCGAACCAGTGCCGGACAAAAACAGGCGGCCTGATAGCCGCCCGCACGATATGATGGCGCGAAGGATGACGGCAGGCCGCCGCAAAAATTCAGTCGCCGACTGCCAGCGAAGCCGGACGCCGCCAGAATGAGCGAAAGACGGGGTTTTCGCCCGAAGCAACGTGGTCGAGCAGATTGACGATCACGAAGCCAACCACGATCAGCAGCAACGATCCGACGAAGTCGGGCGACGAGGGATCGGGCATGACATTCGCGCTGGCGGCACGCACTACCGCTTCCTCAGTCGTCGGGTCGAATGTCGCCAGCTTCCACGGCCAGACGGCGCGCAGGGAACCGATCACAAAACCGATCAGCACGGCGACCGTCATCTGTTCGAAACGCTTCAACAGCCAGCTTAGAATGCGCGCGAAGGTCATGATGCCAACCGCGCAGCCCGCCGCCAGCGAGACAAGGCTGACGATGTCCAGCGTTTTCACGGCGTTAAGGGCATGTTGGTACTGGCCTAACACGAGCAGAATCGAGGAACCGGAGATGCCGGGAAGGATCATCGCCGTGATCGCCGCCATGCCGCTGAAGAACAACGTCACCGGGTCATGTGGCACGTTTTCCTGTGGCACTGCGCCAACCAGAAAATAGGCAAACGCCGCGCCAAGCACCAGCGCGATGACTTTTGAAACCGTCCAGCCTTTGATACGCGGCAGAATGGCAACCGCCGAGCCAAGCACCAGCCCCATGAACAGCGCGAACAGGTAAACACGGTGGTGTACCATGGCCCAATCGACCAGATGCGCCAGCGTCAGAACGGCAGTGACAATTCCGAGGCCCAGCGTCACAATAAACTGCCACGGCACATACTCAAAGAAACCTTTGATATCGAGCTTCAGCAGACGCCCGATGGAAGTCGCATTAATTGATTTAATCGCGTTCAGCAGGTCGGAATAGATGCCGAGAACGAAAGCGATCGTGCCACCCGAAACGCCCGGCACGGTATCCGCCGACCCCATCGCCACCCCGGTCAGATACAGACGGAGATACTCACGCACCGACTTTGGCCGGCGGGTTTCGTCCTGCATGATTGTCATAAGGTTATTTCTGCTCCGCTTCTGAATCGATTGCGACGCAAATTACGACGGTCTGCTGCCAACGTAAGCTGCGCGTATCATGCCCTACATCCGGAAAGCAGTCAATGGTGACTGAATCCCCCGGTCGCGGCATGGCCGTGCTTCCGTCTGCACCCCCATCGTTACAAAGCTGTTAGATTTTCTTGACAGCTTAGAAAATACGTTCTAGTATCAGAACACAAGTTCTACCTTCTGGATCATATTATTCAAGTGAGGAACGGGCCATGCTATCACTGCGCCTGAACGTCAGGGATGCCGCGCTCAGTCAGGAATTTTATGTGAACATGCTCGGGTTTCAGGCAGGTGAAGCATTGCCTAGCCCCGATGGAAAACCCATTTTTGCAGGCGTTACTCACGATGGCACGTTGATCATGCTTGACGCCACCGACCAGGCAGCCGCCGCCGAGCCGGATCGTGGCAAGGGCATCATCATCGACGTGCAACACCCGGAAGACTTTGACATCGACAGCTTCTACAACCGGCTGAAGGACGCTGGCGTGCCGGTTGTCACCGAGATCGCAGACCAGTTCTGGGGATATCGCATGTTCGCGATTGCCGACCCGGACGGTTATGCCATCTCATTCCAAAAGAAGGTATTCGATGCCAATTTCGACGACCTGGCATCGTTTACCGCGCAGGGGAACCAATAGCGGACCAAGCCACACCCCCTGCCCCTTCCCACACACGGCCCCCGGTTTCCCTCCTGCCGGGGGCCTCCGTTTTCCACTCCGCTCATCACCACCAACAGCCCGGCGCGTGTTATACTGCGTGCAACACCTGTGCCACGATAGAACAGGGGATTGGCCGGTGCAACATCTGACCACGCTCTGGAAAATCGCCAACGCCGCGTCCGAAGTCGCCGAGATTGCCCGCAGTTCCGAAACGTTCCGCTTCAATGTTCGCGAAGACGTGACTCTTTACCTGCACATGGCGGGGGCGGAAGTGCGGGTTCGCCGCTGGGATGAACCGCGTATAGAGATTGTGGCGCAGCTTCAGGCCCCGTTTGGCTGGCGCATCAAAACCGATCAGGATGAATTTGGCGTCTACATGGTCGCGCTAAGGCGCGCGGTGGTCGGCGGGCTGTCGGGCGCGATCTTTTCGGTCGCCGCGCCGCGGCGAGCGCACCTGTATGTGAAACTGGAGCATGGACGACTGCTGATCGACGACCTGACCGGGACGATTCAACTCCCGCCGCTTGTGGCAGGCGGCGAGCTGACAATCGCGCCGACCTCGCCGTAAGCTATTCCCCGTTGCCGCTGTAGCCTGCTTTAGTTATTATCATATTGATCTTGTTTATTCCCTGTAGTTTCTCTGGAGAACCCAATGAGCGAGTTTGTGAACCGTGGCTATGCCCGGCCTGACGTGCTTGTATCGACGGACTGGGTCGCCGAACATCTGAACGACCCGAACGTGCGGCTTGTCGAATCGAATGAGGATCCGCTGCTCTACGCATCGGGCCATATTCCGAACGCGGTGCAGGTCGACTGGACAACCGACCTGAACGACCAGGTCCGGCGTGACTATCTGGACAAGGAACGTTTCGAGAAACTGATGTCGCGTCTGGGCATTTCAAACGACACCACCGTCGTCTTTTACGGCGACAAGAACAACTGGTGGGCGACTTACGCCTTCTGGGTGTTCCAGCTTTTCAACCACCGGAACGCGAAGATCATGGACGGCGGACGTATGAAGTGGGAGCGGGAAGGCCGCCCACTGACGCGCGAAGTGCCGCAGTTCCCGCCAACGCAGTACACAGCGCCCGAACGAAACGACGCCGAAATCCGCGCTTTCCGCGATCAGGTGCTGGCCCATCTGGAAAGTGGCAAGCCGCTGGTGGACGTGCGCAGCCCGGCCGAGTATTCCGGCGAGAAGCTGCACATGCCGGAGTATCCGCAGGAAGGGGCGCTGCGCGGCGGGCACATTCCCGGCGCGAAGAACGTACCCTGGAGCCGCGCGGTCAATCCTGAAGACGGGACCTTTAAATCCGCCGAGGAGCTACGCGCGATCTACGAACAGGAGCTGGGCCTGAAACGCGACGATGACATCATCGCTTACTGCCGCATCGGCGAGCGCAGCAGCCACACATGGTTTGTCCTGCGCTACCTGCTCGGCTACGATAAAGTGCGTAACTACGATGGAAGCTGGACCGAATGGGGCAATCTGGTGAATGTCCCGATTGAAAAGTAGGTATCGACAGGACTGAACATGCCAAACTATCCCGAAGCGCTCGCGGAAATCGTCGCCGATTTTGAAACGATTGAGGACCGATTTGAGCGCCAGGAAATGCTCATCGAAATCGCCGACCGCTTCGATCAGGGGACGCGCGTGCCGCCAGAAGTGGCAACCCGGCCATACCCGGAAGAACATCGCGTGCCGGCCTGCGAATCCGAGGCGTTCGTTTGGGCGATCGAAAACCCGGATGGCACGCTGAAATACTATTTTGACGTGCTCAATCCACAAGGGCTGTCCGCAATGGCCATGAGCGTCATTCTGGACGAAACCTGCTCCGGCCAGCCGCCGGAAAAGGTCGCCCAAATCCCGATGGACATCGTTTACAAGATCTTCGGGCGCGAGATTTCGATGGGCAAAGGTCAAGGCATCATGGGCATCATCGCCATGGTGCAGGCCGCCGCCAAACGTCAGGTGGAGAAAAATAAGGCTAGCCAAGCAGGCGCATAAGTCCTAAGACGAACAGGGGCGTGGATGTGTAACCACGCCCCTGTTTTCTATTTAGTGCAACCCGTTCGTCAGGCGATCGGCGCTTCCGGTGTAGGCCGCCGCGGCACGGGAAGCGGAATGCCGAACCTCTCGAACCTGTCCAGACGGTCAAGATCGAAGAAGAACGGCATCAGGCTGCGCCCGCGGAACACGCTCGCCCGCGCCTGTTCAAGGGTGACGTCAATCTCGATCGTTTCGCCATCGCGCAGAACCGTCAGAGTCACGGTGTCGTCAGGCTCGTAGGCAAACAGCCGGTCGCGCAGCGTGCGCTCCTCATCGACCACGTCGCCATCGACCGCCGTGATGATGTCATCTACCTGCAGCCCGGCGCTTGCGGCTGGCGAATCGGGATCGACTTCAACGATCAGCGCGCCTTCGGTCACATCGACGCCGTGTTCCGCCGCGGTTTCCTCGTTCAACTGGACGAACGTCACGCCGAGATAAACCTGCGGCGCTCCCAACGCCAGCCCCGGCATGCCGAAGCGGAACGGCCCGCTGCCACGGCCAAGATCGAACGACAGGCGCGTCAGTTCCCTCAGCGCCTCCGCCGGCACGGAGATTTCTTCACTGTCGCCCTCGCGCAGAACCGACAGCGTCACCTCGGCGTCGTCCTCAAGACTGTCGAGATATTCGGCCAGCGTTTCCGGCGTATAGGCCTCGCCATCAAACGCGGTGATAATGTCGCCGTCGCTCAGACCGGCCTCAGCAAGGGCGCTATCGTCCGCCAGACGCACGATATGCCACTGTTCGCTGCCCCGGTTGTAAACAATGATGTTCTGAGAGACGCCGATCGTCGCAACCGAGACCGGCGCTTCGCCCAGCGTCGCTTCGATTGTCTGGGCTTCGCCGTCGCGCTCGATATCGAGGGTCAGCGTATCGCCGGGCTGCAGGCCGCGAACGATCTCAACCACATCGCTGGCGCTCTCGACTTCCTCGCCATTGACAGCCGTAATCACGTCACCGGCTTCCAGCCCCGCTTCTTCCGCAGGCGAGTCCGCCAGCACTTCCTCGATCACAATACCCTCTTCGGTGTCCGTCAGGCCAACGCCGAGGAACGCGCCGGAAAAGACCTGCAACCGGTCACGATCCCGCTGCGGGCCACGGTCGCGCTGCGGTCGCGGCTCAGGCGTCACCTCCACGTCGCTCCGCGCGCCAAGCGTAACGCTGATCTCGATCAGGTCGTCGCCACGCAGCACTTCCAGCTCGACCGTATCGCCTACGGAGCGTTCGCGGATCATCTCGGCCAGGTTATCCGCCGTGACCGTTTCGCCGTCGAGCGCCGTCACGATATCGCCCACTTCGATGCCCGCCGCATCCGCCGGGCTGCCTGTCACAACCGTCGTCACCAGCGCGCCGGCAGGATCGTCCTCCACCCGAACGCCAAGCACAGGCGTTTCGGCGTCAGTCTGGGCAAGCGCCCAGCCTGCACCCAACACGACAATGGCGAACACCAATAGCAGCGTCGTTATTCTCAGTACAGGTCCTCGTCTCATAGATAGGTTCCCTCACTTTATACGCACAGCGGCATGGATCGCCGAACAGTGCCCTAATGCCACTTTAAAATTAGCGCCACTGGCTAAGGTGAAAGTTAGGGAACTGTAAAATGAGTGTAAATCGGGAAAGGACGGGGACGCGCGAGCAGCGTTTGCCCCCGGCGCAGACGTCGCGCTATTCGTCGTCCTTGCTGTCGCGGCGCAACCGCTTCGACAGGTATTCGCCCATCAACCCGCTCATGAGCGAACCGGCCACAGAACGCCCCGGCTGCTCCGGGCGATCATCCCAGCGCCCGCTGCGGCGGCGCGCGAGCCACGCATTGTACGTCTGCGCCGCATCAATCAGCGCCACTTCCAGCGCCTCGCGGTCCCCTCGTTCCAGCACGGCTCGCAGCTCTCGTAGCGTCGCCAGCAGCGCATCGAGATGTGGCAGCAGGTTGCGGCGGTTATTCAGCAGGAAATCGCGCAGGTCATCGGGGTGCGTGTCTTCGAGATGGTGCGTGGCGCGGCCAAACGAAGCGTTGGTCACGCGCTGGGTATCCTCCCAGCTATTCGCCTGAGCCAGCATGCGAAACAGCGCCAGCCCGAACAGGGCGGGCAGCCCTTCGGTGGCCGCGCTCAGGGTATCGTGTTCTAACGGGTCCATGAAATGTGGCGTCGCGCCGAGAATTTCGGCGAAATCGGACGCCAGTTCAACGGCTTCCTTGGCCGTGCTGCGCCCCGGCGTCAGCAGCCACGCGCCGCGGTCGAACAGATCGGCGCGAGCGTACTCGGCGCTGTCCAGCCCGTCGAAGAGATAATCGGGATTGAGAACCGGCGTCGCGCCGACCATGAAAACGCCTTCGGGCAACCGTTCATCCGCCCATTCCAGCGAGGGACTCTTAAGCGGAGACAGGTCGATCACGACCGCACCGGGGCGCGCCGCCAGTCCAATTTCGCGATAGGCAGACGCGACTTCCGAATAGGGCAGCGCCAGAATGATAATGTCGCGGTTGGCAGCGGCCTCGGCATAAGTGCGGGCAATACGTTCGACCGCGCCCGATTTTTCCGCCGCGGCGCGAGCGCTGGCGCTTGAGTCGACGCCCGCCGTCTGAAATTCGTGTTTCGCGCCTTTCCGGCTGTTATAGCGGCGCAGCGCCAGCCCAACCGACGCACCCAAACGCCCAAGGCCAAGTATGCCAACCGTGATCGTCGTCATCGTTATTCGTCCTCAAGCCGCCTTAATTTCTGTTGTCAGCACGCTGCAGGCGCTGAAGCAATGCCCCCAGAGGGTGAGTCGAATGCCATTCCGCCGGTTCCTGATGATGCGCCACCAGCCAGAGCGTCTCCGCAGATGCGCCGGTTGCAGCGAGCATTTCGGCGCTCCACTGCGGGTGGCGCGCCGCGACCACCAGCCCGCGCTGAAACGGGTTTCGCGGGTCGCCGTCGCTCCAGCGGCGGGCGAGCGCGGGCAAAAACGCGCCCAGCAGCACCGCCAGCGTCTTCATCCATAATGCCAGCGGGTAGCGCGTCTTGCCGACGTCGTGCAACAGCGCCGCCACCGCCAGATCGAGCGAGATCTGGCCTTCGTTCAATAAATCGTATAACACATTCAGGCTATGCTGCTGTTCGGCCCGGCCCATGCGGCGAAAGAGCGCCAGTTGGGCGGGCGACAGATATTTTGCCGCCAGATCGACATTGACCGGACGGGAAAAAGCCAGTAACGCGCGGATGCCCTGACGAAGTCGAACGACGGCAGCCATGGCTAAAAACCAAGCAAGGCCTGCCTGATGGCCTGTGTCGGCCCGAAAATGAGTAGGCCGAGGATGTTCGGTATGCCGCGCAGCGGGAAGATGCTGATCAGGATCAGGCCGAAGAAGATCAACTGGCTGGTCTGTTGGTTGCGGTTCCACCAGTCCGCGAGATCGGGCGGCAGCAGCGCCAGCACGATCCGCCAGCCGTCAATCGGATAGAGCGGAAGCAGGTTGAAAACAAAAAGCAGGATATTGAAGACGACGATTTGCAACATGATGAGAACCGGCAGGCTTTGCAGGCCACCGGTCTGCACCGCCATAAAAATCTCCCGCGGTTCAAAGAGCAGGCGCAGCGGTATGGCGAAAATGATCGCCAGCAGCAGATTGGAGAACGGCCCCGCCGCGACCGCCGCCAGCGCGCCCCAGCGCGGATTCCGCATGCGCCACGGCGCGATGGGCGCGGAACCGAGGATGCCGAAGCCGATCAGCACGAACATCAAAAAACCGACCCAGTTGATGTGAACCAGCGGGTTCAGCGTCAACCGGCCCAGCGAGCGCGGCGTCGGGTCGCCCATCCGGTCAGCAACGTAGCAATGCGCGAATTCATGAACGGTCATGCCGAGCAGTACCGCAATGATATTCGCCAGCAGTTGTTCAGCAGAGCTTAAGCCGAGCACGGCGTCTCCAGAGAGGATGTTGAGATACTGCGCGCAAGTATATCACAGGCGGGAAATATGCCGGGTTAAAGGCTGCGTGAGAACTCATGTCTCGACACGATCAACGCAGGCGTGTGTTATATTAGGTAAGTCTGTGTTTAGGGGACAGTGAGACTTCGTTAACCTGTTGATCGAAATTCACGTTGGCGATCAGGTGCAGATGCGGAAGCCGCACCCATGTGGCGGAGATACATGGGAGGTCTACCGCGTCGGAGCAGATATAGGCTTGCGCTGTCTTACTTGCCAGCGCCGTGTTATGCTGGCGCGCAGTGAGTTTTCCAAACGGTTGAAGCGCATCCTTGAGCACACTTCCGACCGGATCGAGGGAGACACGTTGAAATGAAACGTATCCTGCTGTTGATGTCGGACACCGGTGGAGGACACCGCGCCGCAGCAGAAGCCATTCGCGACGCCATGAAGTCGCGCTATGGAAGCGATGTCCACATTGAGATGATCGACGTCTTCCGTGGATATTCGCCTTTTCCGTTCAAATACATGCCGGAACTCTACCCATGGCTGATTAACCACAGCAAATCATCATGGGGAGTAGGCTACAAACTCTCCAACACCCACCGGCGCGCGCATGTTCTGTCGCGTGGCATGTACGTCACGATGGAACGCTATCTGCGCCAGATGATCCACGATCATCCAAGCGACGTGATTGTCAGCGTTCACTCGGTGCTGACGCGCCCGACGATGTCGGCGCTGTCGCGGTTGGAAAAACGGCCGCCGTTTGCCGTCGTCGTGACGGATCTGGTTTCGACGCATATGTTCTGGTACGACCGCCGCGCCGACCTGACGCTGGTTCCCACCGAACCGGCGCGCCTTCGCGGTCTGGAAGCCGGGTTGTATCCCAGCCAGATCCGCGTCACCGGCCTGCCCGTTCATCCGAACTTCGCGGCCCGCCTGACCGAAAAGACCGAGGCGCGGCGCGAGCTCGGCTGGGACCCGCACACGCCGGCTGTGCTGATAGTCGGCGGCGGCGATGGCATGGGGCCGCTGCTGAAGGCGGCACGGGCGATCAACAGCCGCAACCTGCCGATTCAACTGGCCATTATCGCCGGGCGTAACAGGCAACTGAAGCAGCGGATTGAATCCCTGCACTGGAACCAGCCAACCAAAGCCTATGGTTTCGTCACGGACATGCCGCGCTTCATGGCTGCCGCCGACGTGCTGGTGACGAAAGCCGGCCCGGCGACGATCAGCGAAGCCTGCATGGCCGGGCTGCCGATGATCCTCTACGACGCGATTCCGGGACAGGAAACCGGCAACGTCGATTACGTGGTGAACAATCAGGCGGGCGTGTTCGCGCCGAACCCGCGCGAAGTAGCCGATGCGCTTTCGGCGTGGATCGCGGAAGGCGCGGAAGGGCTGGAAAAACGCTCGCGCAACGCGCTGCGGTTGGGCCGCCCGAACGCGGTTTGGGACATCGCCGACGAAATCTGGAAGCTGGCCCAGCGCGAGCCGACCCGAACCCAGCCCC
>QGUR01000373.1 GCA_003242205.1 Chloroflexota bacterium
TTTTGCAAATAATTCGCAAACCGGAGAATACCCCCGGTAGCGAGTTGATTGGCGTCCCAGTAGGCGTACGCGCCCTGGCGCTGGGGCAGGGTGGCCTGACCGACATGCGCTGATGGTGGCTGCGAATCGATGTAATTTTGCACGTCGAAGCCCAGTCGCAGCCACCCGGCCAGACGCCGCAGTTTGCGAAGCTGCCAGTCTGCGCCCGAACTGACGGTGATGCGGTCTCCGAGCGGCTCGACAAGCTGGACAAGGCGGCGCAGTGGTTCGTCATTCGTAAACGGAACCACGTCCTTGAAATCGAGTTGAAGCTGGGCCTGCCCGCCAAATTCGAGGAAGATCTGCACCACGTCGCTTAGCAGCGCCGCGTGATATGGCGTCATGCTCGTTTTCGTCCGGATTTTGAGATTCCGGGCGGTTTCGCTTGACGTCTCGCGCACGGGGCCTGCGCCGTCCGTCTCCGCTTCCAGCACCGGGTCATGCACGAGCAAGTAGTCGGCGTCCGCCAGCGCGGTGATGTCCACTTCGATAATTTGCGCCCCGGCTTCCAGCGAGGCGCGAATCGCTTCGAGTGAATTCTGGGGGTATGGCGATCCATCTACGGCTGCCATGTGATGGACAACAACCGGTGGACGACTCAACTCGCGAATGAGAGACATGGTGTGCCTTTGCAATTAAAGCCCGATAAGCCGCCTGCGGTTGCCGCGCATTCGTATAGTCATAAACACACCCGGTACACGTGCTACCGGGCGTGAAAACGCTATAATCAACCTGGCTCCGGCTAATTGTCTCCAAGTTTCGTCGCTACGCAAGTCAATTTTTACCGGGAGACTGTCACAAGCCACCTACTGCAAGATCACGCCATACAACTTGATATCTCGCACTTATGACCATATTGGGAGGCCATCTTGTCTGCACGCATTGATGAGTTTTTACGCGGGTTGTTCAGCCTTGAAGGCAAGGTTGCCATCGTCACGGGAGGAACCGGCGTACTAGGCGGCGCAATGGCGCGTGGCCTGGCCCGTGCCGGGGCACGTGTCGCTATTCTTGGACGGCGCGAGAAAAACACGCAGGTCGTGGCACAGGAAATTGAAGCCGCTGGCGGGACAGCCCTGGCGACGCCTGCAGACGTATTGGAGCGCGCCGATCTGGAGCGCGTCCGCGACCGCCTGCTTGAAACTTGGGGCAGGATCGACATTCTCGTCAACGCGGCTGGCGGCACAACACCCGAAGCCACCGTGCCGCCGGACAAAACGATCTTCGACATGGCGCTGGAGCCGATGGAATACATCGTGCGCCTGAATTTGTTTGGCACGGTGCTTCCCAGCATGGTTTTCGGCGAGGTCATGGCGAACCAGCGGCAGGGCAGCATCGTCAACATCTCCTCGATGACCGCGCAGCGAGCAATGACCCGGGCCGTCGCCTATTCCGCAGCCAAGGCGTCCATCGACAATTTCACGCGCTGGCTGGCCGTGGAACTGGCGTTGAAATTCGGGGCCGGTGTGCGGGTGAACGCCATTGCTCCCGGCTACTTCCTCGGTGAGCAAAATCGCAGCCTGCTTGTCAATGACGATGGCAGCCTGACGACGCGCGGGCAGAAGGTCATCGAACACACACCCGCGGGCCGTTTTGGCGAGCCGGACGAACTCGTTGGCACGCTCATCTGGCTCTGCAGCCCGGCCTCAGGCTTTGTGAATGGTACGGTGACGATGGTTGATGGCGGCGTCAACGCCTTTAGCGGTATTTGACCCTTGCCGGCAGACTTCAACAGTCGTGCTGGCCGGGCACTTCTAATCCTGCAATCAGCTCGAACGGAGCCACACATTGGTTGACAATCGTGAACTCAAAGGCGTGATTTGCGCGCTGGTAACGCCCTTCCGCAATGGCAGGCCGGATACGGACAATCTACAACGCCTCATCCATGCAGTACGGGACGACGGTGTTGATGGCATTTTGCTGCTTGGTACAACAGGCGAAGGGCCATCACTCAGCCTGCCTGAGCGGGAAACGGTGATCAGCGCGGCGCGTGAGGTCAGCGGCGATCTGCTGGTCATGGCTGGCACAGGCTTCCCATCCTTGCCCGACACGATTGCAGCGACAAGGCGCGCGTTCGAGCTTGGCGTTGATGCGGCAGTCATTTTGCCGCCGTACTACTTCAAAAAGGTCAGCGCCGATGGGCTGGCAGCTTACTTTCGTCAGGTGCTGGATGAAGCAGTTCCGGCACATGGCCGTGTCCTGCTGTATCACATTCCTCAGGTATCCGGCGTCGCGGTATCGCCTGATTTGCTTGACCGGCTGGTCGCGTTTGATGACAGCCGGATCGCGGGCGTCAAGGACAGCAGCGGCGATCTCGACCATTGCCGGATGCTGTGCCAGCGCTATCCGGGGCTGCGGATTTTCGCCGGTACGGATCGTATACTGCTGCCCAGCTTGCAGGCAGGCGCGGCAGGTCTGATTACAGCCGCGGGCAATGTAATCGCGCCGCTGGCGGTCGAGGTGTACCGGAAGTTCCTCAGCGGCCAGTCAGCGGATGCGACTCAGGTACGTCTGGCTGAAGCGCGCAACCTGCTCGACCGTTACCAACCGGCGGCGGCGATGCTCAAGCGCCTGTTAGAGCTTCGGCTTGGCGGGGCGGGCTGGGAAGTGCGTCCGCCGTTGGAGCCGGCAGCGGATGAGGACCGGGAACAATTGCTGGAAGCGTTAGCCGCGCTCGAACTGCCGGACAGTCCCCAGTGGCTTCCGGCAGCTCGGGCGCGGTAGCATGCTGGGGCCGTTCAGGCTGAGGCAGGATCGAGGAGACCGAATTCTTCCATCACCATTGGGACCCATGCCTCGATGCGTTCATCGGTCAGGTGTGACTCGTTGTCTTCATCGAGTGCCAACCCCATCAGAAAATCATCCTCGTCGAGCGCGACCGAGTCCTCAAATTCGTATTCGTCGCGCGGCCATGTGCCGACCAGCTCGGCGCCACGGCTGATCGCCTTTCTGGCGATAATGCCGATGGCGTCGACGAAGGTCGCGCTGTAAACATACTGGTCGCCCAGACCGAACATCGCCAGCTTCTTGCCGGTGAAATCCATCTCATCCATGAGCGGCAGGAAGATATCCCAGTCATCCTGAAGCTGGCCAACATCATAGGTGGGCGCGCCGAAGATGATGTAGTCATAGCGTAGAATGTCTTCCGGCTGTGACTGCGCGATTGTCCGCACGTCGACCATGTCGGCTTCGTACCGATCGAAAGCGGCCTTGATCTTGTAGGCGACCGCTTCGGTGTGCCCCTCATTGCTTCCATAAAACAGGCCAATCTTGGGCATGTTTCCTCACTCCCGGTTCCAGGCTTCATTCACCTCATTGTCTGTGCGCGGTGGCCCGCTGTCTTTGATCTGGATCAAGGAACGGGAGGAATTTAAGGCTTAAAGTTGTGGCAATCCGAACGCCGACCGGAGTTTCATTTGATGCTGGATGCGCTCAACCCGAATGCATGGGACAAAGCGGACAGGGCGCTGGACGCGCTGCGAATGGTGCTCGATCCGGAACTGGGGATCAATATCGTCGATCTGGGGCTGGTGTACGACATCATCGTCGATGATCGGACAATTGAAGTCGAGATGACATTGACCAGCCCGGCCTGTCCGCTGAGTGACAGGCTGACCCACGATGTGACAGCGGCGCTGCGGTTAACGCTGCCAGAGGTGATCGATGTGCGGGTGAATTTCGTATGGCAGCCCGCCTGGGACCCAATGATGATGTCGCCTGCTGCGCGCTCGTTGCTCGGCTGGTGAGGCGGAACTGTAAGAGAGGCGATAGAACCGGAAAAAAGCCGGAAATCGCCCTTGTAGTGGTCAAAATGTCTGCTATACTTCCTCCCCGCTGACCGTGATCGGCATCGCGGTTCGGGGCGCAGCTTAACAACAGAGATGTGAAGACAGAAGCGGGAGCTTGAGAAAGCCAGTATGGAGAGTTTGATCCTGGCTCAGGATGAACGCTGGCGGCGTGCCTAACACATGCAAGTCGAACGGTC
>QGUR01000374.1 GCA_003242205.1 Chloroflexota bacterium
TTTTTTGCGGCGGCGCCCTTCATGGGCCCTTTCCGGTTTGTGCCCGCTACCTTCTTAATCAGGATTACATCGTCGGTGGCCTGACCAGTGGCGCGGTCAAAGGATAGGAATAACGACGCCAACAACAAAAACCCTCGCATAAGCGAGGGTTTTTTATCGTCTGCCTCAAGCCGGGAAAGCGGCGGTCACTCGCTGTAGGTTGACGACATCAGATCCTGAATCAGCGGGTTGCCAAGGATGTTGCACTGCTCCGCGCCATCGCCGGGGCGAATCTCGGCGACCGGCGCGTCGGGATTGTAGAAGTTGTAGACGATACGCGAGATTTCGGCGAGCAGCGGAAATGACTCGCTGTAGTCGAGCCAGATGGGATTGTGTACCACAGCGACCAGTACGTAGTCGCCGCCCGGCGTGAAGATAATCGCGGCGTTGCCATGCGTGTCGTTGATCCAGCCATGTTTATGTGCGATGCGCGTGTCCAGCGGAACGCCGCTTTCGAACAGCGCGTTGATCTTGTTGTTGCTCATGGCGTGCAGCATTTGCTGGCATTCGCGCGGGTTGTACTGGTCGCCGAAAGTTTCCAGCAGCGGCCCGCTTTCGTTATAAGCGCATTGATAGATACTTGCGAGGAGTGCGCCCATTTCGTCGACAGTCATCTGATTATACGGGTCCGGTTCGGCGCTACGCTGGTCGGCAGTCGTGGACGGTGCACTGGCCGCTTCCGGCGTGATGAACGGATCGTTGGCGTAGGGCGCGGTTAGGAAGGTATGTTCCAGCCCCAGTTGTTGCAGAAAAGCCGTCACCTCGCGCGCGCCGCGGAACGGGCTGCCGTCGCCAATGACGCTGAGCATCCTGTTAGTGGAGATGTTCTCGCTGCAAATCATCGCCTCGGTGATCGTGACCGCCATGTCGTTGTCAGGCGGTTGATCGAGAAGGCCGTAAAGACGGGCGAGAATGGCGATTTTCGTCAGGCTCATGCCGCTGAAGGCGACATCATTGCCGAACGTTATCGCTTCGCCGGTTTGCAGGTCCATCAGGAAAAACGCGCCGGGCCGGCTGGTTCCAAGCTCAAAGCCCGCGTCCTGCATCAGTTGCCAGATCTGGTCTCCAAGCGCCTGAAATGCAGGGCTGATCGGGGCCGGCTCGTCCGCGAACACGGCGGCCGCCCGAACTGCCGAAGAGGTTGGCGTTAGCGTCGGCAGGTTGAATTGCGTGCGGCTGGTCGATGGAAGGCTGTAGAGATCACCCTGGATTTCGAGCAGCTCCAGCGCGATCCACGCCAGTCCGTCCGGGCTGTCGGGATAGCGAACTTCGACCCACGGCAATTGGGTGTGATAGCGTGTGATTTCAAACTGGTCGCCTGCGCGGCCCACACCGAGGCGCGGAAAATCCACGCCCGGCCCATAGCGAATATTGACTTCGCCGAGCACGGTTCCGATAACGGTTGCGGCCAGCGTCGGCGTTGGTGACGGCGTCGGGGCGATTGCTGTCGCAGTTGCCTCGGCGGCGGGTGGCAGCGCTGCCGCCGTCACCGCCGGAAGCGGCGAAAGGGAGGCCGTCACTTCGACGGTTGAAATCGGGACGAGGTTCGGGTTGCCCTGAACGGTTACCAGATCGGCGAACACCCATCCGATTGGCCGTGTGTCATTCAACTCGCCCAGTAGATACCACGGGAAAAACTCGCTTCGCCCCAGAACCGAATACCGGGTTCCCGCCGTGATCTGGCCGACAAGCTCCGATTCGACATCCGGCCGCGCGCGAAGATTCGCCTGACCGATGGCTTCGGCAGTGACTCCGGTGGATTGCAGCGCGGCCAGCGCGGGCAGAACGGCAAGCGAAAGCATGGCAAATAAAATCAAAGGCAGCAGTCGTTTCATGGCTTCAAGGGGGAGGCGCGCACAGGCGCGCTCCGGAAATTCCTCTTCTGTACCTGTCCGATGTCAGAACCGGCGGCATTATAACACGGCCAAAAACGCGGCAGGCCCCTGTCCGGTGTCATAAACGGACAGGGGCCCGGTGATGAAAGCTGCTTTTTCAGACTGCGCGCGGCATGGGGCCGGCGCTGTCCTGTTTAGTCGGCTACCGTCGGCTGGCCGTTGTCGAACTCAGGCGCGCCTTCGACCGGGTCGGTCCAGGTTTCGCCCGCGATGTAGGCGTCGAGGTTCTCGGCATCAACCACTGTCGACGGCGTCAGCAAAATGTACGGGATTTCCTCGCCATTGAGCAGCTTGTTCATCTGCTCGATGACGACCTGACCCATGCGCTTGGGATAAACGCCGAGGGTAGCGGTAACAGTGCCTTCGCGGATCAGGTCGAGCGTCACATCATTGCCGTCGATGCCGACCGCGAAGATGTCCTCGTTGGGGATCAGGCCAAGCTGCTCGGCAGCCAGCGCAGCGCCAATCGCCATTTCGTCGCTGTTGCCGTAGAAGACGTCGATGTCGGGGTTCTGCTGGAGGGCGGTGGTGGCAACCTGCAGCGCCTTCTCGCGCTCCCACTCGGCGGTCTGCTCACCGACGACGGTGACGTTGGGGCAGTTCTGCTCCAGGCCGTACTTGAAGCCGCCGGTGCGACGGTTGGCATGGAAGCCGGGGATGCCGGTGAGGATGAAGACGTTGCCGGTGGCCTCGCTGACGTCGACGCCCTGACGGTCAGCCAGGAGCTGGCAGACGTAGGCGGCGAGGTTGGCAGCGCCACCCCACTGGTCATAGCCGATGTACTCGACGACCTCGCCTTCGGCGACGGGGGTGATCATGTTGTGCATCAGGACGGGGACGCCGGCCTCGTTGGCGGCGCGGACGCCGGCGATCATGGCGTCGGCGTTGATCGGGTTGACGGAGAGGGCATCGATGCCCTGCTGGATGAGCTGTTCGACGATGGCGACCTGAGCCTCGAAGTCGGTTTCACGCTCCGGGGACTGGGTGATGATCTCCCAGCCGAAGGCGCGCGCCTGCTCGACCGCGCCGTCCTGCACGGCGACGTGGAACGGACTGACCAGCGCAGGCGGTACGACCGCTACGGTCGCGCCCTCATAGATGGTCGCGCCAGCTTCAGCATCCTCGGTTGCGTCCGCTTCTGGCACCGTTGGCAGGCCGTTGTCGAACTCAGGCGCGCCTTCGACCGGGTCGGTCCAGGTTTCGCCCGCGATGTAGGCGTCGAGGTTCTCGGCATCAACCACCGTCGACGGTGTCAGCAGCACGTAAGGAATCTCTTCCCCGGCAAACATCTTCGCCATCTGCTCGATGACGACCTGACCCATGCGCTTGGGATAGACGCCGAGGGTGGCGGTAACAGTGCCTTCGCGGATCAGGTCGAGCGTCACATCATTGCCGTCGATGCCGACCGCGAAGATGTCCTCGTTGGGGATCAGGCCAAGCTGCTCGGCAGCCAGCGCAGCGCCAATCGCCATTTCGTCGCTGTTGCCGTAGAAGACGTCGATGTCGGGGTTCTGCTGGAGGGCGGTGGTGGCAACCTGCAGCGCCTTCTCGCGCTCCCACTCGGCGGTCTGCTCACCGACGACGGTGACGTTGGGGCAGTTCTGCTCCAGGCCGTACTTGAAGCCGCCGGTGCGACGGTTGGCATGGAAGCCGGGGATGCCGGTGAGGATGAAGACGTTGCCGGTGGCCTCGCTGACGTCGACGCCCTGACGGTCAGCCAGGAGCTGGCAGACGTAGGCGGCGAGGTTGGCAGCGCCACCCCACTGGTCATAGCCGATGTACTCGACGACCTCGCCTTCGGCGACGGGGGTGATCATGTTGTGCATCAGGACGGGGACGCCGGCCTCGTTGGCGGCGCGGACGCCGGCGATCATGGCGTCGGCGTTGATCGGGTTGACGGAGAGGGCATCGATGCCCTGCTGGATGAGCTGTTCGACGATGGCGACCTGAGCCTCGAAGTCGGTTTCACGCTCCGGGGACTGGGTGATGATCTCCCAGCCGAAGGCGCGCGCCTGCTCGACCGCGCCGTCCTGCACGGCGACGTGGAACGGACTGACCAGCGCAGGCGGTACGACCGCTAC
>QGUR01000059.1 GCA_003242205.1 Chloroflexota bacterium
CGCAGCGGATTATCGTTATCAGCGGTTTGCCGCGCAACAATATGGCGTACAGCGACGGCATGTCGCCCTGATCTGCGAGCAGGGCGATCTGTATATCGAAGACCTCAATAGCGAACGCGGCACGCGCATTAACGGTCTGCGACTGTCGCCGGGCAAGCGCTATCGCCTGCGAAACCACGATGAACTGGAATTGGGCGAACTTCGCATGTCGCTCCGTTTTCTTCCGCGCTGAGGCGTGCGCTCCACTAAAGCTTTCGAGCGACAATTGACACGACGAAAACAGCCCGCCAGCCTGTAAGCTAAGGCCGGCGGGCTGCTTGCCTTGTTTTGGCGAGCGGCGGTATAGTCTTACGGTGCCTGGAAGCCGCGGGCAGATACGAAAGAGTTTTCATGCAGCGAAGTTTTACGGATCGCGTTCTGGGCGGCGTATGCGGCGGTCTGGCAGCATCGCTTCGCCTCAACGCGTGGCTTGTTCGCTTGTTGTTTATCATCCTCGCGCTCGTCAGTCTGGGCGCGTTTGCCGCGCTTTATCTGCTGCTGTGGTGGATCACGCCGCAGGAGTCATTTGTGATGCAGCGGCGGCGTGGCTTGCCGCTGGTGATTGCCCTGTTGTTGATCGCGATGACGGTGGCGGCGTGGCTGGCGCGCGATGCCGGTACTTTTGTTGGCCCAACGGGTATTGATCTTTTCTGGCCTGGGGTGCTGCTGGTGCTGAGCCTCGTGTTTTTCCTCCGGCAGGTGAGGGTCTGATATGCGTGGCCGGCGTCGAACGAATCTGCTGGCGGGTTTCGTCCTGCTGTTGGTAGCCGCGGCGGTGATGGCCAACGGACTTGGCCTCATCCCGAACACGCTTGCCGATGTGCTGGCCCGGGCCTGGCCTGCGCTGCTGATCGTCTTTGGTCTGGCATGGCTGCTGCGCGAACGCCTGCCATGGGGCGGGGCGTTGGCCATTCTGCTGAGCGTGTCGATTGTGGCTGGCGTTGCCGCTTATGCCTTTTCCACCCGCGCGCAACAGACACGTACCGATTACCGCCAGTCAATTGATGAGACTGTTGCCTTTGGTCTGGGGTTGTTGCGGGTGCGCGTTGCGACGCTCGATAGCGATGTCGAAGTGTTGCGGGCGGTTGGCGAAGGGCGTGTGACCGGCGAGTTCGTCGGCAGTATCGAGTCGACGCTCGATGTCGATTACACCGACCATGGCGACGGTTCGGCGACGCTGACGATCACCGAACGGCGGCCCAATCCATTTCCCGATCTTGAAGCTGTTGGCCGCGGTTCGCTGCGGCTCGAATTGCCGTCTGGCGTGCCGCTCGACCTCGAAGTGTTGGGGACGTCTGGCAATGTGACGCTGAACATGAGCGAGACGATGGTCGAACGCATGAACCTCGATCTGGCGCGAGGGAACGCGTTGGTGACGGTTCCGGAGTACGCTCCGGTATCGGCTGCTGCCGGACAGTCGCAGGGAACGCTCGCCGTTCGCGATGGTTCGATCACGATCGTCGTGCCTGCTGCCGTCGCGGCCCGCCTCGAACTGGATCGCGGTGGCCGCAACGTAGCGCCAGATTATGACCCGGCGCTCTATAACTTCCTGTTTGACCGCGTGCTCGAGTCGCGCACCATCGAAATCGCCGACATCATCGTCGATTACACCATCGTCGCGCCGAGCGGCGGTATCCGGCTCGAAGTGCCTTCCGGTGCGTCCGCTGGCGGCGTGCCGGAACCAGCGACGGGGTGATTGCAATGGCTGCCTGGCGCTTGTATCTCACCGATCAGCCTGTTCGCCGCCTCGATCTTCTGACCGGAAAGCCGGCGGTGCTTGCGGCATGGACTGGCGCGCGCCGGGTATCCTTTTTTGATGTTAAGAATGGGGCCCGGTTGGGTGAGCGCGTTTATGACGCTTTGCTTCCCGCCGAACGTGAAGGCGAGACGTGGCAGGAGTTCCTACGTCCCTTTAAAGCGCCCAACGACAGCGCACTCCCGCTGTTGCAGCTCGACGGTGCGACGCTCTACAACAGCGCCGATGGCCAGATGCAGATCATTCATGATGAAAACGGCGACCTGTTTCTGGTCAGCGCGGGAAAAGCCGTGCGGTTGCACAAGGAAGCGGAGGCCACCTTTGACGTCGTGGCGTTCGACCGGACTTCCGGGCTGATCGCCGTGCTTGACCGTGCGGGCCGGCTGCATCTGTACGAGCAGCATACCCGCCTTGCGATTGTCGAAACCGGACTGGCCGGCGCGGATGAATGGCGTCCTGCACTGGCGGTTGCACAGGGCGGCGCGTCGATCATTGCCAGCAACGGCGAGACCGTCGTCATAACCGACGGAAGCGGCCGTCTGCGCCAGCGGCTGGACCTGCACTACAGGCTGAGTGCGCTGGCCAGCTCGCCCGATGGCCAGAAACTCGCGCTTGCCGACGCAGAGGTCGGCGTCATTCGCGTGTATGACACAAGCAGCCTGACGGCGACGCACCAGCGCTTTGCGGCGGATCTTCTGGCCGATGCGCGCCGCGTCCAGCTCATCGGCGGAACGGTGTCGCTGTCTTCCTCGGTGCATTCGTTGGCCATAAACAACCGCGGCACGCTGGCGTTCGCCATCTCAGGCGTGATTTGTGTGACCAGCGTCAGCCGCATGGGCGTGTTGCCGCGCGTGTCGCCGAAGTCTCGTTAGTGGTTACCTTCGACCAGCGCGCGCTGTGGGAAAACCATCCGGTCGGCGTGGATAACCGGCCGCGTGAGCGCCGCCTGATTCGCCGTTTCGAAATCGGCATGCATGTCGCGCACCAGCGCCGCCTGCGCCACGGCGGGTTCTTTCTGAAAGACGACGATGGTGAGCGCATTTTCGCCCATGGCTAATACAAGCCAGCGGTTATCGCCCAGATTCTTGCGCGCCAGCCCGGTCTTGGGGCGGTTTGGTATCGTCCACAACGCTTTGAGGATGGGCGCGATCTGGCTCATATCCGGTTCTTGTTTGCCGCCCGCCGTCAGCGGTTCGGGTAAGCGGTGACGGTAGACCAGAAAGTAAAGCGGTTCGGCCTCGAAATGCTGACGCAGGAATGACGTATGCCCGGCAGTTCCGATGACCTGCTTCCAGGCTTTGCTTTCCGGGTTGCGCTCCAGAATGCGCTCGATGATCGTGCGCTGCTCGCTATAGCGCCCGTACATGGCGTTAAACTGTGCCCTGTTGATTCTGCCCTCGGCATATTCGCTGGCGACCAGTTCCATTTTCTGCCGCAGCAATGCCAGCGCTTCGCGAGGATCGTCGGCGGCAGCGGGTGACCTAGGGAGCGATGGAGTTTCCGGACGTTCGTCATCGGGCCAGTTTTTTGATATCGAGCGAGAGGGGTAATCGTTGCCCACTTGCTTGTCCTGAACGGCGCTTCTGCGCGCTTCCCACTTTCGCCTACGATATTAGGCGCTTGTTATTCTAACATAGGAAGTTTACTTACAAAATTCAGGTTATACTGGTTTGCGCTAAAGTCTGAAGGCAGGAGAGAACGTGGTTAACCGCCAGCACTTTGGTCTGTATTTCACGCCGGAACACGTCGCTTATGCACAGAAACATCGCGAAGAGCCTCCGTTTGACGCCGTTTGGCGATTGCTGCGAGAGCGCGAGGAAGCAGGTGTTCAGGGGGCGCAGTGGTGCGGGCTTCGCTATCGTTTCGAGGGCGATGATTTGGCGGCGGAGCAGGCGATCAAAAAACTGTTGGCCTTTTCCTCTCAGCCGTTTGACGCTGAGATGACCTATCTCGACGCCCTGAATCAGTCGCTAATCGAGGCGCATGCGTTTGAGATGGTGCGCGATCATCCGGCGATGGACGGCGTCAGACGAGCGCAGTTTCTTGAGGCGTACAGCAGGCGAATCGCGTACGTCAACGAGGTCGATTACAGCCGGTCGTATGTCGAGCAGCTTCGACTCGCGCTGGCCAACTTGGTAGCCGGAATCGTGATGGAGGACGATGCGCGCTTTGATGCTGCGGTTGCGTTCTACCAACAGGTCGTGCGAGAGGACATTCACCCGCAGGGGTATATTCTGAAAGCCGTCGAAGCGCGCGATGGCGGCGGCTTGCTGCGCCAACTGGTTTCGGTCGCGTCGCTGACGTTGATGGCGGAAGCCGCAACCCATGCCGGCGTTGATCTCTGGAGCTACAGCTATCGCGGCGTCTCGCTCATGACCGCCTGCATGTACCTCGTGTACTACTACTTCTACCCCGAGAAGTGGCTCTGGGACGACAACGTGACGAACGAGCCCTATCGCGAGTACGGCGGTTTTTTGGAAATTGCCAATCGCCGCGCCGGGCATGCCGATATTCAGGCCGTGCTCGATGAGCTGCGTCCTATCTATGACCCGGCGGGCGGAGGCCTGACGACTCTCACACATGGGGTGGTGAAGTCGCGGGCCAAACTCCGGCTGTTCGGGCGGTAAATCGCGCTTTGCTGAAACCGAACCCGGCTCAGGACGACGTCCGGCTGGTAGACAGGGAGATGGGCGTCGGCAGGCCGTCGATACTGCGGGCGTTTTTCTCGCGCACGTATTCGGCCAGACCGTCTTCACCTTTGGTTTCGGCCCAGCGCTGCAGGTGATCGCGGTCGCCCACGTAATTCATCAGCGGCACGCCAAATCCGCACGAGGTCTGCACCTGCTCGATCTGTGCCAGAATAATCTGGCGCACGCCGGCATGACCGGATGGGAAATGTCCGATCAGGGCATTCCAGTTGTCGTGTTCGGGCAGGATGACCTGCCCGCGCCCGTACAGCCGCAGGATGTTCGGCGGGCCGTCAAAAGCGCAGAACATGAAAGTAATCCTGCCGTTTTCCAGCAGGTGCGCGCTGGTTTCATTGCCGCTGCCGATCAGGTCGAGATAGGCCACCTGATTGGGGCCAAGGACACGAAAGCAGTCCAGTCCCTTGGGCGACACGTTGACGCGCCCGTCCGCGCTGAGCGGCGCGGTGGCGACGAAAAAGACGTGCTGCTTCTCGATGAACCGGCGCTGGTGTTCGTTGATGTGGTCGTAGAACTTGCCCATCCCTCTCCCTCACCGGCTGGATGTTGCACGGGCGTCGAGTGAAAAAGCTTGCGCTGCCGAGGAATAAGGACATTCAGGCGAAGCCTGCGTGTCCGGCCTCGTTGATTGCGGCGAATTGTATCCGCCGCAATCAACGAGGGCTTCGCTTTTCTCTGTTCTCAATGCTTGTAACCGAGCACGATTTTGACGACCGTCTGGCTGACGTTCGGAACGAGATACTCAGGCGGAACCGTCCAGCTCGTGTTTCCCGACAGAACGGTTGCAACGGCGCGCTCGATTTGCTCTGGATCTGCGCCGGTCAGCATGTTGCTTCCGGCTTCAACCGTTTCCGGCCGTTCGGTCACGTCGCGCAGCGTCACGTTGGGACGCTTCATGATACAGCATTCTTCCTGAACGGTGCCGCTATCGGTGAGCACACAAAGCGCGTCCTGCTGCAAGCGCACGAAATCGAGGAAGCCGAGGGGAGCCAGCGCCATAATGCCCGACTCATCGAGCGTCAGGCCGCCTTTTTCGAGTTGGTGTCGCGTTCGCGGGTGAACGCTACAGATCACCGGCAAACCGTATTTCCTGTGAAGCTGCTTTAAGGCGGTCACAAAACATTGCAGGCGTTCGGGAATGTCAACGTTCTCGGCGCGATGCAGCGTGACGAGGAAATACTTTTCCGGCTCGACTCCCAAACGCGCAAGAACATCACTTGCCTGTATCTGCGGAGCATAGAAGTCGAGCACCTCTTTTATAGGATTGCCCGTGACGAAAATGCGGTCGCTGGCAATCCCTTCTCGAAGCAGATTTGCGCGGCTACGCTCGGAATAGGGCATCAGGACATCGCTGCAATGGTCGATGACGCGGCGGTTTACCTCTTCCGGAACGCGGTCATCGAAGCAGCGGTTGCCTGCTTCCATGTGGTAGACAGGAATACCCATACGCTTGGCGATCACGGCGAAAAGGCCGCTATTGGTGTCTCCAAGGATCAGGAGGCGATCCGGTTGTTCAGCCCGAACGACCTTTTCGCACTCGATCATTATCCGCCCGATTTGTTCGCTCATGCTGGAGCTTTGGATGCCGAGATAATGATCCGGTTCGCGGATGTGCAACTCCCGAAAGAAAACGTCACTCAGGCGCTCGTCGAAGTTCTGCCCGGTATGTACGACGACGTGATCACACAGCTGGTCGAGTCTGGGAATGACGCGACTCAAGCGAATGATCTCCGGGCGCGTACCTATCAGCGTAAGGACTTTCATTGAAGCAGGTCAACCTCTTCCTGATCCTGTGACATGAGCAGCCCGCTTGTCGCCAGCATTTCACGCAGTTCGTCCTTGGTTATCAGCGTGTCAGCCGAGGTGTATTCGCGGTCGAGCGCGGGGACAAAGTCCGTCCTTGGAAGCACTTCGGGGAGAATCGGCTGGATAGCATAGTGGTCGCCGCGATCCATCGTGCGCCAGATTTCTTCTTCCGAAACCAGCAATTCATGCATCTTTTCGCCCGGACGAACGCCGACGAATTCGATTTTGATGTCCCGGTCGCCGATCAACACTTCTGCAAGGTCGATAATTCGTGCCGAGACCATCTTGCGGACAAACGTCTCGCCACGTTTGGCGTGCATGAGCGCGGCGAAAATCGTATCGGCAGCTTCTTCGAGGCTCATCAGGAAGCGTGTCATCTCCGGTGTTGTCACCGTGACCGGGCCGCCATTACGGATCTGCTCCTGAAACAGCGGGATGACGGAGCCGCGCGACGCCAGCACATTGCCATAACGCACGCAGACAAAGCGCGTGTCCGGGCATTCCAGATTGGCCTCGATGAAGATGCGCTCCTGCAGCGCCTTTGTCATGCCCATGACGCTGACGGGCTTGCACGCTTTGTCTGTCGAGATGCCAACGACAGTTTCGACCGGGATGCGCTGCTCGCTAATCACACGCACGATGTTCTGGACGCCGATGATGTTGGTTTCGACAGCCTGAAACGGGAAATATTCACACGTCGGCACTTGCTTCAGTGCTGCGGCGTTGAAAACGATGTCAACGTCCTTAAGCGCCGCGCTCAGGCTGTGATAGTCGCGTATGTCGCCTACTCGAAATGACAGGAGTTCGTGAAAATTGTTGTAAATGATCTCGTCTGTCGCGGCAATGCGCCGCAAGTACGACATGCGCATGGCATGTTGCTTCGCTTCGTCTCTGGAAAAGACGATCACCTGTTTGGGCTGTCCAAGTTCTGCCTTTAGTAGCCGGCGCACCAGCACTCTTCCCAGAGAGCCGGTGCCGCCTGTTACGAGTACTCGTTTGTTTTCGAGAGGAAGCATCAGTTTTCCTCCGTATAGATCGTTTGGTCAGAAACGAGGTCGGCAACAAGCTTTCGCCACGCAGGCGGCTGATAGCCGGTTGCTTCACGAAACTTCGTATAATCGAGGCTGCGGTCGATCACAACCTGATCGTCCGGCACAATTTCCATGTTTTTGCCAAATGCCTCATTGAGGAGAAGCAGCAGGTCATATTTGGAAATAGGCTCGGTTGCGACGTGATACAGGCCGTGGAGTTCGGGCTTCGGCAGAATGTAGTCACGCAGGACGCGGGCAAGCCCGCTGGTCGTCAGGCCGCTGAAGATAGCCTTTTGGAAGCCTTTAACCTGTTCGGACTGCGACAGAAACCATTCCACAAGGCTGTAGCTTGTGCCGAGTTCCCTACCGATGAATGAAGTGCGTATCGTGAGACAGTGTGGTTGGTTGACAACTTCACCCAGCGCTTTGCTTCGTCCGTAGAGGTCGGTCGCGTCGGTTGCATCCGCTTCCGTATAGCTGCCGCGCTTCCCGGAAAAGACGCAGTCCGTGCTGATGTGAATCATTCTGCAGCCCTGAAGCTTGCAGATCAGCGCGAGTTGGTGTGGGAAGCGCGAATTTACGTCGATGGCAAGCAGGGGGTCCTCTGCTTCAGGGCGGTGTTTGATTAGCCCCGCGCAGTTGATGACGACCTCAGGCCGGCTTTCGATAACTGCCTGCATGACAGTTTCAGGACGCAGCACGTCGACACCTTCGATAACCTGCTCCGGCCGAACGCCGGGAAGGTTCCGCAGCCGGACACCCGATGCCCGAACGGTTCCCCAAACCTGATCTGTCCTGCCAAGCTCGTAGAAGAGGCGATGCCCCAACAAGCCTGTTGCGCCAATGATTAGAATTCGCATCCTAAGCCTTTTGCCTGTAGCCGGTCAATGTACTCGTTCGACGGATATGTAGTTGCCGGGCTGTACTACCTGCAGGAACGTCTCACGCGCTGCTGCCGGATTGAAATCTGTTTTTGCGCGCTCTGCTGCTTTCCTGCCGAGCGTCTCGCGCCATTCGGGCTTGTTCGCCAGCTCCTGCAGTACGCGCCTCAATTCGCCCACATCGTTTTGATCGACGACGACGGCACATTGGTGGCGGCGACAGTATTGCGACACAAAACTTTCCTCCGGTGCGTGTACCAGTATTGCTTTGCCTGCCGCTAAATAGTCGCTCAGTTTGCCGGGAGAGGCCGTCTTGACGATCTCACGGTGCTGTTCGGCAAAACTGAGCGGCAGGAAAACAAGATCGGCGGCGCGCAGAATGGAAGGGATCTGGCGGGCCGGGACGTATTGCCGGAACTGAACCACCGGGCCGTGAATGCCTTCGGAAGCCAAACGCAGGGGAGGCTGATCGGTAAAGATATGGAGCCACCAGGGGCGTTCAGGCACTGTCTCGGCAGCGCGTACCAGATTGCGAAAGGCGTCGTAGTGAGCGCTGTAGACCGAGCCGGTATAGACGATATTGAGTTTGCCGGTTTCAAAAGCGTAGCGCTGCCCTTGTTCGTCTGGCCCTGGTTTTGCATCCTCAGGCAGGTTACGAACGATAACTGCCTCGATCCCATACCGGCGGCGATATTCCTCGACAGCGACTTCGTTCGTAACGATGACGGCGCAAGCGTTGGGCAAAACCTTCGCTTCGAACTTCCGCGCGACCAACCGCCGCAAGCCGGTCATTTGATGAACAAAATCGTCAAACAGATAGACAACAAGCGCCGCATTTGCTTTTTGACATGCCAGATGAGCCGCCGGAAGGTTGTAAAGTTCGCCGCTGCAGGCGACGAGCGTCGTACATTCTGCGTCGTCTAGAATGCGCCTGATCTGTTTCGCGCGCGTGCGAATGATAACCGGCGCGAGGATGAGGGCCACGTTATTTACAAGCTGATTGAGCCAGCGATAGAGCGCGAATAACGCTTTTGCGCGTTTCGCCAACCCCGGTTTTGTTGCGCGCGAGCCGGGTACGCTGGTGGTTCTCGATCTTGCCCAACCAGAAAAGGAAGAAAGGTAATACGTATTTGCCGGCGCGGCAGACGCCGCGCGCTGAAGCGAGATGACGCAGTATTTCGTCGGATCAACTCCGGCCAGCAGGCGCGCAAGCACAAGCGATTGCCCCGAAGGATTTCCGGGAAGCCGGTGTGTCAAAAGCGCAAATTTCCCCACACGCTGCTCTTGATATCTCTCGTGTTGTTTGGGTGGCATGTACACACTTGACTCAGCCGGTAACGGCAGGCTGAAACGAATTCAGCGTTGCTGCTGTTCATAGGCCTGAATCACTTCGTCTACTGGGCCGTGCAAGCGTAGTTCTCCCCGGTCAATCCATGCTCCGGTTGTGCAAATCTCCCGTATCGTGGCCATAGCATGGGATACAAACAGGATCGTACAACCGCTCTGGCGGAACTCGTTGATGCGTACGCGACATTTTTGCTGAAACGCCATATCACCCACAGCCAGCACTTCATCGACCAGCAGAATATCAGGCTCCAGCGATGACGCGATTGCGAACCCAAGCCGGATGCGCATACCGGATGAATAGGTACGCAGCGGCGAATCGATGTACTCGCCCAACTCGGAGAAATCGATGATGCTCTTCATGCGCGCGCGCATGGCGGCGCGGCTTTCCCCCAGAATTGAGCCGTAAAGAAAGATGTTCTCACGCCCGGTCAGTTCGTTATTGAAGCCCGCGCCTAACTGGAGTAGCGGCAACATGCTTCCACGCACCTGCACGCGACCTGTGCGCGGGGTGATGATCCGGGCAACCACCTTAAGCAACGTGCTTTTGCCGGCTCCGTTGTTGCCGATGATCCCGATTGCCTCTCCGCGATTTACCCGCAGGCTTACGTTGCGTAACGCCCAGTGTTCCCGGTATTGCGTGCGGTGTCCGATAATGCGACGAAGGATGTGCTCCTTGAGCGTTGGAACGCGCTCAACAGGTGTGGTGTAGTAGACAGAGACATTCGTGAGCGCTACCGCCAGATTATCGTCTGTGTCGGCCACGATGTTCGGCGCAGTGCCCGGCCTAGATGCGATAAGCGAAGTCACGTTTAACTCTCGTAAAGATCAACCAGCCCAGAGCAACACTCAGGACGGCGAATAGTATTGCCGGAAGAAGGTCGTGCAGCAGACGCAATTGACCGTGATAGACGACATAGCGAAAACTTTCCAGATAATACGTTACCGGGTTAAGCCGCAGAATGAAACCAAGGCGCCCGTCATTGGTCGCTACGTTGTAGAAGATGGGCGTGGCAAAAAAACCGATACGCAACACAACCTGATAGATATTGACGATGTCCGTGAAGTAGATCACGAACGACGCGAGCATCAGCCCGATACCAAATGAGAATATTGCCGTGAGTATCAGCGGAACCGGCAAAAGCAGCCAGCCAAGTTGAACGGGAATGCCGTCCATGGCTGCGATCAACAGCAGCGGCAAAATCTCGAAGCTGTGGACGATCAGCGAACTCAGCACCGTCGATAGCACGAAGATGCTGGGCGGCACGTGAATTGAATTCAGGATATTGGCATTGGCTGATAACGCATAGAGCGAGCTGGCCGAGGCCTCGGAGAAAACCGTCCAGACGATGAGACCTGCCAGAAGATAAACGATATAATGTTCAACCTGCGGGTTGTACTGACCAGAAAAGACAACCGCCAGTACGGCAGTCATCAGCAGAGGATATAACATCACCCAGAATATGCCCACCCATGTCCGGCGGTAACGGGCCGCGATGTTGTACCACACCAGATTGGCGAGTAATTGATAGGACTGGCCTAGTTCACGTATTTCCGCGACAAAGGGGGGGCCTTCTTGCTGTGAGTCGTAGTTCAACGGAACCAGTTCCTAGACCGTCTGAGACGGATATGCTTACAAAGTAATCTTGCGCCAGCCGGCGCGGTGCACAATTCTAGAGCGCACTAACGAGAAATTAAAGGTGAAAAAGGTAAATGGGCAAGACACCGGCCCCTACGGCGATCTTTCTGCACATTCCCAAGACGGCGGGTTCGACGATGACCGGCATACTCAATCGGCTTTACGCGGGGCAGAACCGGTACTCCATTATTGCTGACAGTCAGGTAGACGCGCTAAAGGCCCTGCCTGAAGCTGAGCGTGCTCAGATCGATCTTCTGCAGGGGCATTTTCCTTATGGCATCCACAAATATCTGCCACGATCGGGCGTATATTTTACCATTCTACGAGAGCCAGTGGACCGCATCATTTCGCTGTACTACTACCTCCCGCGTGATCCCGGAAATTATCTCTATGAAAAGGTTGTTTTGGGGAAGCTGTCTCTGGAAGAGTTTGTACAGCGCGACCTGACGCCTGCGACTAGGAATTTTCAGACTGCCGCTCTGGCGGGTATGGAGCGCTGGGAGGACTTCCATACGATCAACGAGGATACGCTTGAGCGGGCCAAATATAATCTCAGGAATAAGATAGCCGCCTTCGGATTAACCGAACGTTTTGACGAAACCCTGTTGTTGTTCAATCGCCAGTTCCGTTGGGGATTTCGCAGCGGTTTCTTCGACTATTCAAAGCGAAACGTGACCGCTGAGCGGCCTGCAAAGGATCACATCCCTGAGCATATTCGCGATTTGATACGCGAAAAGAACGCATACGATATCAAGCTTTATGCGTATGCACGCGAGCTGTTTGAAGAGCGCATTCGCGAAGCCGGACTGTCTTTTCGTATCGAGCGCTGGCTCCAGCAGGTGTTGCGTTCGCGGACATTCGCAGCCTCTAAACATAGGCTGCTGTACTCACAGATCTGTACGTTGGTTGACCGCGCCTTCGGTTATGCCTACAACTTCCCACAACCGGACTCTCAGGGTTGAGCAAGCTTGCGGCGTGGATGCAAACCGCTTAACGGCAGCTTCAAGATCGCTAAAAGAGGCCGGATGAAGCGGGGCGAGATAACCAGCGCCGTGCTGTACACGGTTGGGAGTCGTTTATTACCTGAGTTCCACAGACATGGGCGCGTGAACCATGCCTTGATCGCGTACCGGGCCCTGACAGGTAGACTATGTGTTGCTTCCTGCGCCACCTCGTAATAGGCTGCGCTCAACGTATCCCGCGCATACTGCCGGAGCTTCCCATCGGCCTCGTTCCGTTGCAGTAATTCCTTCGTGAATTGCAGTTTTTCAAGCGCTTGATTGAACGTCGACGATGGAGAACGTCTACCAGCGCGGGTCACACGGCGCGTTGTAAGCAACTCGGATACGTGACCTAACACACTGTCCGGCGGGAGTGAAAGCACCAGGCTGAAGCCGTCGAACGGGCCGTACGAAGGTATCAATTCTGCCTTTTCCAACGCGTCACGCCGCATCAGGAGGCCCGATAACGGGAGGCTGATATTCAGACGTAGCAACTCGTTGTAGGTATAGCCGGGCAGTTGGCGCAGGCCACGGACAGCAGATTCGTGGTCGATTTCATACGCGTCAGAATAAACAAGTGTCTGGTTGGGATGCTGCTGCAAATGAGCAACCGCGGTTGCGATCAGGCGTGGCAGTACCGGCTCATCAGCGGTCGTCCAGAGCACAAAATCTCCCCGGCTTACTTCGCGCGCGCTTTTCAGCACTGTGGCGAGGTCTAAAGAATTGAGCTTTATCCATCTGATTTGCTGGTTGTATTTTGCCTGAAACTGCTTGACCTGCTGCGTTTCCTCCTGATAGAGAATGATGTGTTCAAAAGAAGGGTATTTTTGAGCGTGCACACTCTCAATAACTTCTTTCAGATGACCTGTTTCTCTGTCGAGTGGTGTGATGACGGAAACCAGCGGTGTCTGCGCCAGTTCTGGCAGAGGGCCAAGGTCTTGATAGGCCCATTTGCGCCATTGGCCCCGTGTTTCTTCATAGATCCGCTGGTACAAACGAACCGTCTGATCGCGAACCACGTTGAACTCCAGCCGTTCGGCTGCAACTTTGGCGTTGATTTCCGCAGCTCGGTCGACCAGCGCATCATCTGTCAATGCGCGCCGTAGGGCTTCTGCAACCGCATACGGGTCTTCCGGCGGTACAAGGAAACCGCTTTCTCCATCGATAAAATACTCGTCAGCGCACGCAGTACAGGACTGGATCGGGAATGCGCCCATCACGAGAGATTCCAGCATCGAAGTGCTCGCCGCATCGGAAATGCTGAGCCCGATGTGGACGCGTGCGCGTCCCATCAACTCCAGCATTCGCTCGTGCGGGCTATATGGAATAGTCTGGATCGGGATTCCGATATCCTGTGAAACCAGCTCGGCGGCAATCTGTACATCTTGTCCTGAAGGAAGATGTACGGCAATTTCATACCCCTGAAGCACGTCCTTACATAGACGCAAGGCATGTAGCGCAACGAGTGATCGTCCCGCCCAACCCTGATAGCCTTTGATGAAAATCAGCTTCCGTTTGGACGTGGGGCCGGGCTGGCGAAAGCGCGCGCAGTAATCCAGATCAAAACTGCCGCCGATTGGGATCACGGAAGTTTTATCCCGGTCAAAGCCCAAACTCACCGCGAGTTCGACATCACGCTGGCATTCACAGGTGTAGTAATCGGCGATACGGAGTACAGCGTCCACGCGTTGGGTATGGTCGGGCAGTCTTCTGAAAAGATAAATGTCGCTGCCGAAATTTGTGACAAGGATTGGCGGCAAAGGCTTCTTAACCATGCCTGCTGCGTTCACCAATAGATAGCCTGCCGCTTGAAACTCCATTGCATGGATGATGTCTGGCTGCAATTGATCGATTAGCCGGGCGAGTTGTTTCGCGCGGTACAGTGGCATCTGAATTTGCGCTATGTGACGCAAGCCCGTGGCAAGGATGTTCAGGGAATTCTGAAGACGAGAATTATGCCGGAGTACTGGCGTTGAAAGGGCGATTCCACGATAGCGTACGCGATGGTTGAAAGTGGGTGACAGCGTATTCTTGTGGTAGACGGAGTGATAGACTGTTACATCGTCTAAGTCTGGATGGGTAGAGCCGTTATCTATGCTTGGAAAAAGGTGTATATCCCAATCTTGATTTTTCAGCCGGTTAATCCAGCGAACGACATGGATGCTATCTGAAAAGCCAATAATCAGGATCTTCATGCCCAAATGTTGTCCTTTATATCTCTGCTTTCCAATTGGCTTATTCCCTGGCTGCCAACACGAAGCGGTTACCGGGTAAGTTTCGTCTCCGCGCACGTTCGGGGAACACCTGTGTGCAATCTGGTCGATCTTCCTACATAACCGGGTTCTGCACAACCAGACCTCCGGCACGTTTCAAAATGACACGAGCATAGTTAAGCGTGCCGGATGAGCAGGCGACAGGCGAGCTGCTCCGGGTTAGGGCGTTATGCTTGAAGGAAAGACAACCTGGTCCTGACAGAATAGACCTCGCTGTAAGCCGCGCCACTTTAGTGGCTGTAGAGCGTCACAGGCTTGCTGTCGCTAACAAGCGAGCGGTACATTTCGATCAACTGCTGGTCTAGTTGCCTGCGATCCAGCCGCCTTTCCGCGGTCTGCAAGTTTATTTCTGCTGCTTCATCGACCAGTTTGTCATCGAGCAGCGCTGTTCGCAGCGCTTGTGCTACTGAATTGGGATCTTCTGGATCGACCAGTAAGCCGGTTTGCCCATCGACAATCCACTCATCGGCGCAGGCCGTGTAGGATTGTATGGGAAAGGAGCCCATGATAATGGCTTCCAGCATCGATGTGCTTATTGCGTCACTGACGCTAAGCCCGATAGAGATTCGGGCCTGCCCGTGCAACTTCAGGATCGTATCATGTGGAGATTCGGGAATAATATCAATCGGTACGCCGGTTTTATGAGAGATTACTTCCATAAGCGGATAATATTCGTTTGGCAGTAAATAGACAGCGATACGGTAACCTTTCAACACATCCGCGCAGAGTTCAAGGGCGCGAAACGCTGTCAGACTGCGCCCGACGAGATTTTGATATCCTTTGATCATGATCAGACGGCGGCGTGAAATTGGGCCGCGTTGGCGCATTCTTTTGAGGCGCTCAATGTCAAAACCGCCGCCGATTGGCATGACGGGGAGCGTCACCCCCTTAAACCCGAGGTCGCGCGCGAGGCGCACATCACGCTCACACTCACAGGTGTAGTAATCTGCGGTTTCGAGTACCTCTTTGATTCGACCAATCTGTGAGGGCGCGTGTTGGAAGAAGTGAATATCGAGGCCCCAGTTGCCAACGATCCATTTGGGGAATGGTTTGTCTGGATATTTTTCCAGAAATATACGTCTGGCCTCGACCATTAAGTAACCGGACGTGAAGATTGTCTGTGCGTGTATGAGATCCGGTTCGATATCGTGAATGACACGCGCCAGCCAGTCAGCCCGATTTACGGAAATCTGAGGATTGGCGTTTACTGAGGAGGATACGGCGACTGGGTTAGCTCCACGTATTCCTAAGAGGCGCTTCGTAGCGGCGACAATTTGTCTGACCTTTGGGTTGCGCCTGTAACGGCGATTAAAGCGCTGGCGAAAAGTTGCAATACCATTTCTTACGCTTAACCGGATACGTGATTTTATCGATTGGGTTGGATGGCCATCATCTGTATGGGCGTGCGTTCGATAATACGGCACGATGCGAACGCTTGGGTGTAAATCCGGCGGTCGCGCATCCGTGATGTGATAGGCTGTTATATTGCGAAAATATGGGGACACGTCTACGTCGTATGCCGGAAAAACATGGATGTCCCAGCCCTGGCTCGACAGCGTATTAATATGGCGAACCGAATGCTGGTTCTGCGGCAACGTCACAAACAGAATACGCATGCCAGTTCCTTTAGCGACGGCTTCTGCTCAGAATTTCGAGAAAGTCGCTGCGCGACTTATCGACGGAGAAGGCCTTTCCTTGTTGGCTGGCATTACGAGCGAGTTGTTGGCGCAGGTTATGGTCGGTGGCCAATTGGCGAATAGCTTGCGCTAGCAGGTCAGGGTTCGGTTCGTCAACAACAATACCACACTGGTGCTCTCGTAAATACCAGCTAATGAAAGACCCTTTGGGCACGTGCGCAAGAATTGGGCGTTCGCTGATCAAATATTCGCCAAGTTTGGTGGGGGCCGAAGTGCGTATGATCTCCGGATAAGGGGAATTAAACGCCAGCGGCAGAAAAAGGATATCTGCCTTCTGCTGCAAATAGCGAATGCGCGCTGCCGGTTGGAAGTTGTGAAAAACGACCGGACCGCGAATACCGGCAGCCTGAAGCAACTCCGGTGGTTGCGCTGTGTAGATATGCAATCTGGCATTGAGGTCGTGCAACTGTTCTAACGCTTCAACCAGACGTTGAAAGGCATCATAATGCGCCGCATAGATCTGGCCGGTATAGAGCAGGCTAACTTCGTCTTCGCTTTCCAGCCCGGTTTCGAGCATTGCCGGTTGTGGCTCTAAATCTTCAACCGGGTTACGAACGACATATGCCTCAACGCCGTAGCGCTCCCGGTACTCGTCGCGTAGAAACTCGCAGGCGACAATGACAGCGTCTGCGTTTTGGAGCGCGAAACGCTCAATCCACGAGGCGATCACACGGTGGAAGCGCAGCACCGATTGATAGCGATACTCGTCGAACAGATAAGCGTAAAAACGCACTCTGGCACGGCGACTGGCAAAGTAGGCGGCGGCGAATTCGATAAGTTCACCGGAACAGCCAATGATGGCTTCACATTGCTCCGCCTGCACGATTCGCGCAATCACCTTGGAACGATGCCGGATTTGCAGCCCGATTGAGATAACATGACGCAGGGCGCGCGGCAGCAGTTTGATGCGCCGTGTCCACTTGATTTCCGGCGTCAGATGGTAAAAGCGTGCGCCCAGCTTTGAGATGCCTGGCTGCTTGAGCAGGTTTCGGGGAAACAGTTGCTCGGAATAATCGTGCGAGGAGATCAGGCAGTAATCGTCCGGGTCAATGCCCCGCAGGATGCGCTCCAGTATGGTCGCCTGTCCCGAATCCTGAGGCGGGAATACGATCGACACGATAGCGGTTTTGAACGGCATCCTGCTTTTCGTAGGTTGTGGCTTTGTCCACATGAACCAGGCGTTTCGCCTCTTGCTCGTTTCTACGCCGGCGCTTTCCGTTTCGTTGTGGTCAGGTTCAGCCCAGAGCAAGTTCCAATCGAGCGCTGCGAGTTCCGGCGAGTCGAAGTGCGCTTTCGCCTCTATGCTGGCGTTTCCATCTGGCAACTCGGTTTTGAGCACAATCTGATGTGCTGCGACTCGCTTGCACTCGCACAGGAATTGGTCGAGCGGCGTGCCGCTTGCAGCAGCGTCGAGATCGCTGATCAATATGAGGTCGACAGCATTATCAGGAAACATTGCCAGTGCCTGCATCGGCGCGGCGTTGAAAATCACGAACTTATTATGTTCGCGTAAGGTGGCGTTTTGAAGAGCGGTTAAACTGTCTATCCGGTTTTCACAACAGAGATGGACTTGTGCGCCGTAGATGTTCGTTGGTCTGGGGCCGCAACCTAGTTCGAGTACCAGCTCCGCTTTGACCTGTTGCGTTACAAGAGCAGCCTGAAAACTTGTTGCGGTGGTTTGCAGCATGTCGGGAACCCTCCGCTTATAAACAT
>QGUR01000375.1 GCA_003242205.1 Chloroflexota bacterium
TCGTCAACGGCGGCCCCAACCCCGAAGCTGCCAAAGTCTTTGTCGACTGGGTGCTGACGAGAGAGGCGGGCGAGCTAAACGTCCAGTTGTCGAACCGGCTATCGGTATTCCCCGATGTGCCGCCCGTGCCCGGCGCGCCGACGCTGGACTCGGTCCGTATGGTGAACTACGACCGCGCGTGGGCAACGGAAAACAAGGATCGTATCCTGCGACTGTGGCAGGAAACCGTCGGCGACGCCTAAGCGACGCCCATCAGCGCCATGTGGAGGAGCGCCATACCCGCGCGCTCTTCCACATGGCGTATCGTGCCTGCGGGCTGTTTTGCCGCCGCGTCTGAACGATCCTGAGGAACCATGCGTAAAGCCTTACGAGAACCGAGTCTCGTCCTTGCCCTGCTGATTGTCGCCATCCTGTTACTGGCCTTTGTCATCTACCCGCAGGTCCGCGTTGTCGTGCTGCCGGGGTTTGAGGGCTATGTCGAATTTCTGGCGGGCCGGTCGTGGGTGCGCCCGCTTATCAATTCGCTGCAAATCACCGTACTCGGCACGACGACCGCCACGCTGCTCGGCTTCATCTATGCCTATTCGATGGTCTACAGCCAGATGCGCTGGAAGCCGTTTTTCCGGCTGGTCGGCCTGCTGCCGCTGATGTCGCCGCCGTTTGTTGTCGCGGCCAGCTATATCCTGTTGTTCGGGCCGCGTGGCATCATCTCCTACCACATCTTCGGCCAGTCGCCGAACGTGCTCGGTCTGGGCGGGTTGTGGGGCGTGCAGACCATCGCCTTTTTCCCGTTCGCCTACCAGCTCATCGCCGACGTGCTTTCGCGCAGCGATCCCCGTCTGGAACAGGCGGCGCACAACCTCGGAGCCGGACACTGGCAGGTTTTCCGCACGGTCACCCTGCCGCTGGTGCGGCCCGGCCTGCTGTCGGCCACGCTGATGACGGCCATTTACATCGTGGAAGACTTCGGCAACCCGGCGCTGATCGGCGGGCGCTATACCGTGCTGTCAACGCAGGCCTACGGGCTGATCACCGGCTTTGGCGACTTGCCCGGCGCGGCGGCGGTTAGCACCATTCTGCTGCTGATCGCGCTCGTGCTGTATCTGATCCGGCTGCGGCTCGAAGGCCGGCGCTCTTACGTGACGGTGACGGGCAGAACCGGCTCCATCCCGCGCCCGCCGGTGCCGAAAATCGTCTCGCGCCTGTGCTTCGTGGCCTGTCTGGTGCTGGCCATCCTGATCCTGCTCGTCTACGGCGTGCTGATCGTCAGCGCTTTGGTCGTATCGTTCCCGAACAACATGAACTTTACGCTGGAGAACTTCGCCTATGTCGGCGCGCACGCCACCTCGCTCCGCAATACGCTGGTCTATGCGGGGGCGGCGGCCATTTTCTCCGGCCTGCTGGCGGTCCTCATGGGCTATCTGGTGCAGCGACGAAACTGGCCCGGGCGGCGTGTGGTCGATTTCATCGCTATTATGCCCGCGGCGGTTCCGGGCATCTTCTTCGGCATCGGCTATGCCGCGGCCTTCAACCAGCCGGCGTTCGACTGGCTGGATCGCGGCGCGCTGATCACGATCAGCTTTATCTTCTGGAATATCCCGATTGGCTATCAGGCGACCATGGGCGGCTTGCAGCAGATCGACCGCTCGATTGACGAGGCGGCGACCAGTCTGGGCGCGAGCAGCATGCGAAGCCTGCGCGACATTCTCTTTCCCATGCTCAACAGCGCTTTCCTGACCGGCGCGGTCACGACCTTTGTGCGCGCGGTCACGACGCTGTCCGTCGTCATCTTCCTGTTCACGCCGCGCACGACCACCGCCACCATCACCATCTTCCAGCTTGTCAACGATTTCAACTGGGGCGGCGCGACCGCCTTCACCGTCGCCGTGATCGGCATGGCGATCCTCGTGCTGGCGCTGGTCTGGTTCATCAGCGGGCGGCGAGGCGGGTTCAGGGGTATCCAGCCAGGTGGAGTGTAGCGCGTGACGAACACGACAGGCGAATTGCAGATCGACGGCGTGACCAAACGCTTTGGCCCTTTGAAAGCCATCGACCGGGTCACACTTCGCATTCCCGCAGGGCGATTCGTCACCCTGCTTGGGCCAAGCGGCTGCGGCAAGACGACGCTGCTGCGCATGATCGCCGGATTTTACGAGCCGGACGAAGGCGCGATTTCGCTCGACGGTACGCGCATCGACCATCTGCCGCCGCACCAGCGCAGCACGGCGATGGTCTTTCAGGATTATGCGCTGTTTCCGCATATGACCGTGCGCGAGAACATCGGTTATGGTTTGCGGCTGGCGAATGTCTCGCGCGCGGAGATCGAGCGCCGCGTCGACACCATTCTCGACTTTATGGGGTTGAACGGGCTGGGCGACCGCTGGCCGAACCAGCTTTCCGGCGGGCAACAGCAGCGCGTGGCGCTGGCGCGGGCCCTGATCATCGAGCCGAAGGTGCTGCTGCTGGACGAGCCGCTGAGCAACCTCGACGCCAATTTCCGCGAGCGCATGCGCTGGGAGCTTCGCAGCCTGCAGCAACGGCTGAAGATCACCTTTCTGTACGTCACGCACGACCAGAGCGAAGCGCTGGCGATGTCGGACTGGGTGGCCGTCATGAACGCCGGGCGGGTCGAACAGTGGGGAACGCCACGCGAGATCTATCACGCGCCGCGCGGGGCGTTTGTCGCCACCTTCATCGGCACGGCCAACCTGCGCGAGGTCCGGGTTATGAGGCGCGAGAACGGTCAGGCGGTCATCGCGCTGGCCGAGCATACGATCAGCGTGCCGGTGTCCGATTCGTCGTCTTTGGGCGATAAGGCGCTGCTCTGCGTGCGCCCGGAACTCATCACCATCAGCCGCGCCTGTCAGGACGAGTCACGGGTAAACCTGCGTGGCCGTGTCATCCGCTACGCCTTTCTCGGCCACATCACGCGCTACTGGGTCGAGGCGGCGGGTGAGGAATGGATCATTGACCAGCCCGATCAGGGGCCATCGGAGCAACCCTACGAAGGCGACGTGACTCTGTCTTTTCTACCCCAGCAGGCGCATCTGATCACCGAGGCATGACCCGGAAGCGCTGCCCGCGCCGGGCAGCGCAAAGCGGGCTAATGTACGCGGATACGGCTGCCTTCTCCCGTCTTGCTCAGCGTGATATGCACCGGGAACGAGTCGCGCAGTTCGTCGATGTGCGTGATGACCAGAATGAGCGAGAAATCGTCCTGAATCGTCGTGATGGCTTCGATCAGCTTATTGCGCCCATCCTCATCCTGCGTGCCAAAGCCTTCGTCGAGGAAGAGCGTGCGCAGGTGCGCGCCTGCCCGCCGCGCCAGCAATTGCGAGAGGGCCACGCGAATGGCGAAGTTGATACGGAAGGCCTCGCCGCCGCTGTACATTTCGTAACTGCGCGTGCCAAGCTCGTCGGCGATCTGGATATCGAGCGTTTCCGCCATGCCGCCGGACAGCTTCTCGCGCTGCGTGGTCATGGTGATCTGCATGCGGCCGTCTGTCATGCGTGAGAGGATGCGGTTAGCCCCGGCCTCCAGTTCGGGAATGGCGGACTCGATGATCATGGCCGGGATGCCGTTCTTGCCGAAGGCGACGCGCAGTTCCTCGTAAAGCGCCTTTTCCTGACGTTTGGCTTCGCGCGCGGCTTCCAGTTTCTCGCGCCGGGTGCGAAGGCTGTCCATCGCCCGCAAATCCTGCTGCGCTACGATCAACTGCTCGCTGGCGCGACGTTCAATCGCCCGCTGCCGCGCAACCTCCTGCTCGCGGGCCTGAAATTCGACTACGCGCTCGGTCAGCATTTCGATGTCGGCCTCAAGCTGGGCCAGCTTTTCCTGCTCCATGGCGAGGGTCTGTTCGGCCTGCTGGCAGCGCAGCAACGCGCCCTCCAACGCGCTTTGCACCTCCGGCAGCGCCGTCGCGGCAATTTCCAACTGGCGCTGGCGCTGTTCGTATACCTGATACAGTTCCAATTGCTGGCGCACGGCGTCGTGCTGCGCGCCGTCATA
>QGUR01000376.1 GCA_003242205.1 Chloroflexota bacterium
TTTTTTCATTACTTGTGACTCGCCGAGGTTTCACCTTTCCTTTTTGTCGGGCGCGTCAGATGTGTAATAGGGGCCGGGCTTTGAGTTCGGCGCGGGCGGCAGCGCGGGTAGCACGTCTGGCCATCGCGTCGCCAGCGGCGGTTCCAGCCCGCCGGATAGCCGTGTTTCCGGCCCGGCCACCAGCCGAAAAAATGAGGCGGAACGCGCCCCGGACAATTCCAAAAAGAAAACCTGCGAGAACAGCGATGACCTGAAAGATGCGGACGGCGACACCGGTTGCACCCTTGCGGGCGATTGTGAGACCATCCAGCGTCACCGCCCCGAGCGCGACGCTGCCCTTCAGGATGACAACGCCAAGACGATCCGTCACACGGTACGCGCGAAGCAACATTCTTTCGAGCCGGCCTCTAACACTTTTCACAAATGCGGATATAGGCCGAATTGTACAGCGGATGCACGCGTTACAACAATTGACGCGTTGATCCCACTTGCACGACTTTACACTTCGTTAGAGAATACACACCAACCTGTTTTTTGAAAGCCATACAATTCGCGTGTTCTGACGACCCACACCGCCATAGTTAAAGGAGACGGAGCAATGCCACGTTCGCCTGTGCCCCGGTTAGCATTCGGTTTACTGGTGGCTGTGCTGCTGCTAGTAGCGGTCACGCCGGTTTTCGCGCAAAGCGGGACGCATGTGGTTCAGCCGGGGGAAAACCTGTTCCGCATTGCGCTTCGCTACGGCGTTGACGTCGATGCGCTGGCGCAGGCCAACGGCATCACCAATACATGGCAGATTTACGCAGGGCAGACGCTGACTTTGCCCGGTTCCGGCCCGGCGGAAACCGGAGCCGTTCCCCAGCCGGAAAGCCCGTTACCAGCCGCGACAACCCCGGTCTATCACACCGTGCAACGCGGCGAGTACCTTGCCAGCATTGCCCGTGCCTACGGATTGACACCGGAACAACTGATTCAGTTGAACAATCTGGCCAATCCCAACCTGATCTACGCCGGACAACAGCTTCTGGTGAGTACCGGTGGCGCGCCGGTCGAAGCGCCCGTGGAAGCCGCGGAAGCGCCCGCGCCAGAGGAAGCCGCCGCGCCGGTCACGAGCTACACCGTTCAGCCGGGCGATCATCTGGCCAGCATCGCGGCCCGCTTTGGCCTGAGCTGGACGCAACTGGCGCAGGCCAACAACCTGCTCAACGCCGATCACATTCAGGCGGGCCAGCAGCTAATCATTCCCTCCGCCAGCAGCACCGCGCTGTCGCCGGATCTGGGCATTGTCGAAGCGCCCGCCGCACCGCCCGCCGTCGTCACCACAGGCCGCTCGATCATCGTCGACCTGAGCGACTCGCGGATTTACGCCTATGAAAACGGGCAACTGGTTCGCAACGTGCTGGTTTCGACCGGCCTTCCGGCCACGCCAACCGTTACGGGCGATTTCGCGATTCAGCGCAAGTACGTGTCCCAGTTGATGACCGGGCCGGGCTATTATCTGCCCGATGTGCCGTATGTCCTCTATTTCTATCAGGGCTATGCCATCCACGGCACCTACTGGCACAATAACTTTGGCGTGCCCATGAGCCATGGCTGCGTGAACCTGCCAACGCCGGAAGCCGAGTGGTTCTTCCACTTCGCCGACATCGGCACGCCGGTTCGCGTGCAATACTAAACCGCCGGATGAACGCATCGAGGGGCCAGTTGGCCCCTCGATTTTGCACGTACCCTATTTCTCATGCGTGGTCATGCGGGCGGATTCCCGTTCAGGCCCAAGCCGAGCGCGTCCGCATTCGCTTTCATGGCGTCGAGCACGGTCTGAATGTGCGCGTCGAGTTCGACGCCGAGCGCCTGTGCGGCCTGCTCGATTTCAGCTCGATTGACAGGCGCAGCAAACAGCTTGTCTTTCCACTTCTTGCGAACACTCTTCAGTTCGACATCCAGAATGCTCTTGCTGGGACGCACCAGCGCCACGGCGACCAGAAAACCCGTCAGTTCATCCACGGCGACGAGCGCCTTCTCCATCGGCGTTTCGGGCTTCACGCCGGTGATAGCTTCGGCATGCGCCAGAATGGCGCGCACAATTTCCTCGCTGACGCCGCGCTCGCGCAGAATGCGCGCGCCGACAACCGGATGCCCTTCGACGCTCACGTCCGGGTTCTGTTCGTAGTCAAAGTCGTGCAGCAGCCCGGTCACGCCCCATACGTCTGGATCGCCGCCATACCGGGGCGCGTAAGCGCGCATCGCCGCCTCGACGGCCAGCATATGCCGCCGCAGCGATTCGCTCTGGGTATATTCCTGCACGAGTTGCCATGCTTCGGAACGATTCATGCGTGATTATCCCCGACTATATGCAAAGATACTGATTTCAAAAGGCTCGCCAATCTGAATGAACTCCGGCGTTCGCAGTTCCCAGACACCCGTGCGGCTGCCACCGCGCGTCGGCGTACGGCCTTCGAAACGCAGCGTATATTCCGCGCCCGGCTCCACGCGCTCCCGAATGAAAATCCGAGGCCCGGCGCTGAAGCTCTCTCCTGAAACGAAGTTGAGCGAGCTGTTACGTTCCCAGGCGCAGTTTCCCGTGTTGCGAAGCACAATCTCGCGTACATAGGGCGAGTTCGTAGGGAAATAGTCACCGTCAGCAGGCGTCTGGTCGACAATCGCATAATCGAAATGGCAGGCCGCCAACGTCGCCTGCTTGATCTCGGCGGCGCGGGTTGCCTGAACCAGCGTCTGGGTCAGTTCGACCAGCGGCGCCGTAGTCGGCGTTGCACTGGCTGTTGGTGTTGCGCTGGGCTGCGGCGTCCGGGACGGCGTGCGCGTGCTCGTCGCGGTTGCGGACGGCGTTGGCGTTGCCGTGTTCGTCGCCGTTGGCATCAACGTAGGCGTCGCGGTCTGCGCGAGTGTTGGCGCGGCGGGGACTGCGATGCGGGTCGCACGGGTTGGCAACCGATCAATCGCTGGCTGGCCGGTCGCCGATGCTGCAGCCGTCGGGCTTACCTGAGTTTCCACGGCCTCAGTCACCTCGTCCGTAGCCACGCCCGCGCCGGGCTCGCTTTCCGCTGCTTCAGTTACGGCAACGGTCTGTGTCGGCGTGCCGGTGTCGGTTGGCGCTGCGGCCACGAGGGGAAGCTGCAACCTGCCGCTGCCAATGGCAAGCGCCAGCACAAGTATCGCGACCAGCAATAAGACAACAACCGCCCAGCGCCACAAGACCTGCGCTTGCGGCACTGGCGAAGGCGTCGATGAAGCCTGAGCAGCGACAGCGCCGCCGAGCGTCATGCCGGCGGGCATTGAAACCGGCGTCCGGCTGGCGAGGTATTCGCTGATCGGCGTGCGCGTGCTGGCTGGCTCCGCCGGAAGCACCAGCGAAGCAACCGAACCCTCATCATCGGGCTGCCAGCCGGCCAATTCGCGTTCCAGCGCTTCAAGGTCCTCGATCAGCGCGCTGGCCGACTGGTAGCGGTCTGCCGGGTCTTTCGACATCAGCCGAGCGATCAGGTGGTCAACAGGTTCTGGAACGCTTGGCCGGAACTGTCGCACCGACGGAACCGGCTCGTTCAGATGCTTCAGAATGACCGCCAGCGGCGCTTCGGCGTCATAGGGCAACCGCCCGGTCAACAACTGGAAGAAGATGACACCGAGTGAATACAGGTCGGAACGTTCGTCCCCCGGTTCGCCTAGCCCCTGCTCCGGGGCCATGTAAGCGGGCGTGCCGATCATCCCGCCGGTTGAAGTGAACTGAGCACCGGTGACAATCTTGGCAATACCGAAATCGGTCAGCACCACGCGCTGATCGTGATCGAGCATCAGGTTGCCGGGTTTGACATCCCGATGCACCATGTTCTGGCTATGAGCGTAGGCCAGCGCCGATGCGGCTTCCCTGACTATACGAATGGCGTCGGCGACGGTGTGTAGACGCCCTTCGTTGAGCAGTTCAAACAACCGTTGTTTGAGCGTTGGCCCTTCGATCAGCTCCATCACCATGTAGTAGTTGTCT
>QGUR01000060.1 GCA_003242205.1 Chloroflexota bacterium
ATTTTGCGTCGAGCCGGGTGGGACACACCCGTGCCGGATAACGTAGCCCCGCTGCTGGCCGCCTCGCGCGGTCAGCAAGGGCAAGCGTCCGTCAGAAGCCCCCGCCTTTTGGCGTGGGGAGTGTCACGCCTTGATCGCTCCTGAGATCATGCCGCGAATGAAGTGGCGCTGGAAGATCAGATAGAGAATGAGCACGGGCAGCGAGACGATCATCGCGCCTGCCGCCATCGTCGGCACGTCGCTGGCGTACCGCCCGCGCAGCAACGCCAGCCCGACCGGCAGCGTGCGCAGGTCGCCGGTCACCATGACCAGTACGAGGAAAAACTCGTTCCAGGTCCACATGAAGACCAGCACGATCATCGACAGCAGCGCTGGACGCGACAGCGGGAACAGCACGCGCCATAGCACGCCCCAGGTCGAGCAGCCGTCGACCACTGCGGCGTCGATCAGTTCTGACGGCACGTTTTTGAAGTGTCCGCGCATCCAGAAAGTGCCGAACGAGAAACTCAGCGCTACCTGCGGCAGGATGACGGACCAGTAGGTATTACGCAGTCCCAGACTGCCCATGATCTGCCACAGTGGGATGATGACCGCCTCGAACGGCATCATCAGGCCGAGCAGAATGAGCATCAGCAGGAGGTTGTCTCCCGGAAACTTCATCGTGCCGAGCGCGTAGCCTGACATTGTCGCCAGAAGGGCCGAAATGATCACCACCGGCACGACGACGATCACGCTGCTCTGGAAATAGGTGGCGAAGCGCGCGCCTTCCCATGCGGCGACGAAGTTTTTCAGGCTCCACGATTCGGGCAGCGCAAACGGCCCTTTGATTAGTTCGGGCGTTTCCTTGAACGCTGTCAGGAAGATACCGACGAACGGCAAAATCGCGCCCAGCATGAACAACGTCAGCAGCAGGTAGACCAGCCACGGCTGGCGGCGGCGTCTTGTCACGGTGGCCATTACAGCGCCTCCTGCTGGTCGGAACGCGACTGGAGATAGATCACAATGCCGGAGATTGTCACGATAATCAGCGTCAAAATCACTGCCATGGCTGAAGCATAACCGGCGCGGTTGCGCTGGAAGGCCTCCTGATAGATGAGGATACTGGCGACAGTCGTTGCCTTGCCCGGGCCGCCCTGCCGCGTCAACACGAACACCAGATCAAAGATACGCAGCGAGGCGATGAAGGTGATGACGAAGGCGACCAGAATCTGCTGGCGCAGGCCCGGCAGTGTCACATACCAGAACTGTTGCAGGGCGTTCGCGCCAAAGACCTTGGCCGCGTCGTACAGGTCTTCGTCGATGGCCTGCGCGCCGGCGATAAACAGCACCATTGCCAGACCATATTCAACCCATGTCCCGACGATCCCAACTGCAACCGGAGCGAAAGTGAAATCGCCCAGCCATGGCCGCGCCAGATGCCCAAGCCCAAAGGTGTTGAGCATCTGATTGATCGGCCCGTCGAGCTGAAACATCCAGCGCCAGATGATGCCGACGACGACCGGGCTCATGATCTGCGGAATGAACAGCCCGGTGCGGAAAACGGCCAGGCCGCGCAGCCGGCTGCGCGTCAGCAGCGAGGTCAGGAACAGGCCGAGCATGATCGGCAGGATGGTGTAAAAGATCGAGAAGAAGAAGTTGTGCGACAGCGCCTGCCAGAAGTCCCGGTCGCTCAACAGCCGCCGGTAATTGTCGATACCGATGTAGATCGGCTCGCTGAAGCCGGTCCAGTCATAAAAGCTGTAGCGCAGCGTACCGGCGATCGGCAGCAGCACGAACACCAGATAGATGACGAAGCCCGGTAACAGGAAGAGATACGGATGGTAGGCGCGGACGTAAGGCTTGTTACCATCGACCCGAATGCGCCTGAATAGGGACTGCAAGGTGTTGATCTCCCGCAACGATGCACAACGAGGGGCTGGCCAGCGCCAGCCCCATGGTTAGCTGTCTGATATTGCCCCCATATCGGCAGGCATGAATGGCGTTACTCGGCGCTTTCCTCGTAGACCGTCTGCACCTGAGCAACAAATTCCTCCGGCGTAATCTGGCCGCCGAGCAGTTCCTGCAGGCTGGCGACGATTTCGTCGTAAGGAATGGTCCAGTCGAGGTAATGGCCAACCTTATCGTTTGCGCTGATGGCTTCCCAGGCATGGACCACGTCGGCGGTCAGCGTGCCTTCGGTCAGCAGTTCTTCATCCACCGCAACGGCGGGCAGATAGCCCTGCTCGAACAGCAGTTCGGCGGCGCGCGGCCCGGTCATCAGATCGATGTATTCAGCGGCAAGATCAGCGTGTTCGCTCGTCGCGCGGATGCCATATGCGAGACCGACACCGCCGGTCGCCAACGGCACTTCACTGCCCTCGAGATCCGGCAGCAGGAAGAAGCCGACCGATTCTTCGTCCAGTTGCTCGACCAGCGTGCCCGACATCCAGCTACCCGTCAGCCACATTGCGCCCTGACGGTTCACAAAAGCGCTGGTGGTCGCGTTGTCATAGTCCATGCCTTCGAAACCTTCGGAGAAGTAGCCGTTGTTGACCCACTCCACCAGCTTCTGCGCGGCCTGCAGGTTCGCTTCGGTATCGAACGTGCCATCTTCAAAGCGGAAGATCAGCGCGTCGAGTTCTTCGAGCGTCGCATAAACGTTCTGAAGCGCGCCATATTCGTGGATCGCCGGCCAGCCGTCGAGGCTACCGAAGACGATCGGCGTCACGCCCGCGTCAATCAGCGTCTGGGCGAGGCTTTCGAACTCTTCAAAGGTCGTGGGGATGGACAGGCCATGCTCCTCGAAGATATCGCGGTGATAGTACAGGCCGACGACTTCCGCCGTGTTCGACACGCCATACAGGTTGCCTTCGCCAAACTGCTCGCCACCTTCGGTAAAGCGGTTGCGCCGGTGCAGACCCTCCGCATAGCGATCGAGCCAGCCGTACTGTTCCGCATAGTCGTCCAGCGGCAGCAGCAGACCCGCCTGAACGAGCGCGCCCATGTTGGCGATTCCCTGATTGATCATGGCGACATCCGGCCCGGTGGTTTCACTGAGCGCCAGCGGCAGGAGCGCAGTCAGGTCCGAGGTTTCGTAGGATTCGCGCACAATCGTGACGCCGGGATGCGCTGCTTCGAACTCGGCGTGCAGCGCTTCGATCATTTCCTGTTCGGCCTCGCGGGTGAAATTATCCCAGACAGTGAGCGTCACCGTGTCCTGAGCGCCCGCCGGCCCCGACAGGACGAGCACCAGACATAGCGCTGCCAGGAGGGGGACAAGGGATCGTTTAACAAGCATCGCAAGCACTCCTTTTGAACTGAAACAACCATCAAAGCGGTGACCCAGGGTTGCCCTGGCTAACGACATAACATCACTGGCCCGGCCACGACAGGAACAGGACGTGGCCGCTCACTACGAAGATAGCATGTCGTGACATGCCGCGGCAAGTTATCATCTTCCAGGTGTATTACCATATTGGCTGGTATAGTCCGAAGTACCCGGATGGCGCAAAACCCGCTAGAATAACAGGTCTCATTACTGATTGGAGAAAATCGATGAAAACATTTCTACTGCTGGCACTTGCCGTGGCTCTGGCTGCTTTCGCGCCGGTTGCCGCGCAGGAGGCCATGACGCCACAGGAACATTGCGACGCGGCGGGCGTCGCCCCGGAACCGGAGACACGCCAGTTTGCTCAGGCAGAGCAGGTTCTGGAAGCAGGCGTCGATTACCGCGCCATTCTTTGCACGGAAGTTGGCGCGGTGTACGTCGATCTGTTTGAAGCGTTCGCGCCGGTTACGGTCAACAACTTCGTCTTTCTGGCGCAGCAAGGTTTCTATAACAACACCACTTTCCATCGCGTCATTCAGGACTTCATGGCTCAGGGCGGCGACCCGACCGGCACAGGGGCCGGTGGCCCCGGCTACCAGTTCCGGGATGAATTTGTCGGTTTCCTGACCTTTGACCGGCCCGGCTGGCTGGCGATGGCCAACGCCAATCGACCGGAGCAGGGCATCGTCGGGACCAATGGCAGCCAGTTCTTCATTACCACTGTGCCGACGCCACATCTTGATTTCCGCCACACGATTTTCGGCGAGGTTCTGGAAGGCCAGGAAAACGTCGAAGCGATTGAGGTTCGTGATCCACAGACGGCGACCGAACCGGGGACTGCCCTGAACCTGGTGCTGATCATCACCGATCCGGCGACGGTCAAAACCACCTATGTCGCGCCGGAACCGGCCACGCGGGAAGAAGTCGAAGCGGCGTTTGCAGCCTTCACCGACCTGATGCCCGAAGGCGTCGAATTTACCAGCACCAGCGGCGCAGCGGAAGAAGTCGTCGCTAATACGCCCTCTGAAGAGCTGGAAGCGCTGCAAGCGGCGCTGGGCAGCCACAACTACGAGTACTACGTCACCGGAACAATCTCCACTTGCAATACCACAGAAGCCCCGTTTATGCGTTTGCAGTACACGCTGCACGCTTTCGCAGGCGCTGAGGATGTCGCCGCCGTGTTAGCCGATCCGGCGCTGGCTGAGGTTTATACCGGGCAGGGGCTGACACCCAACGACTCGCAGATCCTCGACGCACCTTTCTACAGTAGCGAGACGAGCGAGTGCAACGAGCCGGCGACACGGGCCGTCACGCACTGGCAGCGCGGTCGTTTTCTCGTCACGGCGGAAGTCATCGTTCCGGCGAATAGCCCCGCTCCGGCGGACATCTGGCTGGCAGATGTGGTCGGCCTGCGCCTGTTCGAGCCGGTGATCGCCGACGTGCTGCGCCCGGAAATCCGGCGACAGAGCTAGCGTCGACCATTGAAACGGTGAGAGCGCCCCTACCCAGGGCGCTCTCAAAAAAGGTATTTTGGGCCGGCCACACCCCAGATTGCCTGGGCTTCAAACAGGGCTCATGACTGCCCCAAGCTGCAGCACGCCGCCGCGAAGGGACATAAGCTTTTTGCCGGCAGCCGGAAGCCACAACTCTGAAGCGGCATTTCGCCAAACAAACGCACTTTCTGAAGAATGACGGGCTTTCTCCAATGCGCTTTCCAGCGCTAGCGCGTGCTGTTGGTCGTGTCTGCCAGAACGCGCGGCGAATCGGCCTCCCGTTTGCTCATGTTGATGAAGGCCATCAGAATATCCGACGTTGTCAGAATGCCGACCAGCGTTTCCCCGCGCATTACTGGCAGACAGCGTATATCCTGAGACAACATCAAACGCGCCGCTTCATGGGCGGGCGCGTCGGGTTCAATGACAATCGGAGCCGTGGTCATCATGCTTCCGACTGTAATCTCGCGCGCCCGTTTGTCCTCGCGCCAGTGGTCATGCCAGAGAATCGGCCAGTCGAGCGCGCGGCGGCAGTCGTTGGCGCTGATGATGCCGATCAGGTGACCTTCCGAGCCGATGACCGGTAAATGGTGGCAGCCAACGTGCGCCATAAGATCAAGCGCAGCGTAAACCGAGCTTCCCTTCGTGATCGTGACCGGATTGGCGGTCATTATATCCGCTACATTCATCGGCTGTTCCTTACAACGTACAACGAAATATCCGGCATTAGGCTCCGGCCATTGCCCCTGCTTTTGCGACCAGCATGCGATTGATATCGACCTGACTTAGAAATCCGACGACGCGGCCTTCCTCGTCGACGACCGGCAGACCACTGAATTTGTGCTCCAGCAGCGTGCGCGCTGCGTCCACGACCAACGCGTCGGGAGAGGTGGTAATGACGTCTGTTGTCATAACCCGCTCTACTGTAAGCTGATCCCAGAGATAGTTCAACTCCCAGACGCTCAAGCTCGTCGCATCAGACGGCTTGGCTTCGCGGATATCGCTCAGGGTTAGAATACCGACCAGCTTGTTGTTTTCGACCACCGGCAGATGCCGGATGCCGAGTTCCTGCATGAAATCATAAGCGCGCCGGATCGACCAGGCGGGCGAAACGGTCAGCGCTGGCGAGGTCATCCATTCGCGCACGGTTGCGGTCGCAATGCTCATAGCCATCCTCCGGGAACGAGCAGTTCAGGGATTAGTATCGGTAAGACTCGGACAAGCACGCCTCCCTGCGAGCTTAATCACAAGGGTACCCGCAAACCGGCGCACGTTGGTACTCCTGAAAGCGTGACATTTCTCCTAACGCTTACAGAGTCCGTTATCGAGGCGCAAAATGCCTGCCCATCCGGTTGGACGCCTGGCCGGATCAGAGGCGAGACGTCATTTTTTGGAGTTCAGCGGAATGGTCACGGCGACTCGCGTGCCGACGCCCTCGATGCTGTGAATGTTGACCTGACCGCCATGAATGCGCGCGCGCTGCCGCATGTTACGCAGGCCCATGCCTTCATGACAGTCTTCGCACGGATCGAAGCCGCGCCCGTTATCTTCGATCACCAGGCGAAACACCTCGTCGGTTTCCGCCGCCGCCACACGCACCATCGACGCCCCGGCATGGCGAATCACATTGCTCAGCGCTTCCGCCGCAATCTGGCAGACGGATTCGAGCACCGGCGCCGGGAACGGCGGCAGCCGCTGTGGGGCGTCGAGATGCACTTTCAGCGCCGACGGCACATGCAGCCGGGCGATCACATCCTCCAGACATTGCCGAACCGTCTGGCGCTCGTAAGTCGACGTCCTGAGGTTCATGATGTAGCTGCGGATATCTTCGATCACCTGATCCAGTTGGTGAATGATATCCGGCAGGTTGCTATCGGGATGCTGCTGCGTCAGCCGGATAAGCTGAAGCTGCATGCCGATGGCGTACAGCGACTGGATAATGCCGTCGTGCAATTCACGAGCCACGCGCTCGCGTTCTTCCAGCAGCACCAGCCGTGCGTGCTGCTCACTCAACTGAACGCCGGCCAGCGCCAGTGCGGCATAGCCTGCCAGCGTCTCGACCAGCCACTGATCTTCTTCCGTAAACGGCTGGCCGTCGAAACGGTCGCACAGATAGAGGATGCCGAAGAACTGGTCGCCAAGCTGAATTGGCACGCCTAACAGCGTGGTCATTACCGGATGATGGGGTGGGAAGCCTGCGCTGCGTTCATCTTCGGCGATGTTGTCCAGCCGGACCACCTCGCGGTTGTCCATGATCGTGCCGAGCAGGCCACAGCCCTGAGGATAGTTGCCGATACGAGCGATCTCTTCGGGCGTGAGTCCCACCGTCTTGAAATATTTCAGGCTGCCCATGCCGTCGGGCACGCCAAGCGCGACATACCGCACGCCAACCAGTTCTCTTGTGACTTCGGCAATCTGTTGCAGCGCCTGTTCCAGTGTTCCGGCGCTTGCCGCCTGCATGACGGCCTCCGCAATCTCACGAAGATTGGCGAGGACGACCGTCACATCCTTTACAGGAACTTGATTACTGGCCATTCATCATCCATAGGGTTAAACTCAATGTTCTAGTATTTTAGCTCAAAACGGGCTGGACAGACAGACGGATACGCCAATGTCAAGAATCGTCAGAATTCTTGTCGCCGACGATCATGCGGTCGTGCGTGCGGGCCTGAGAGCGCTGCTGGAGCGCCAGGAGAATTTCCGTGTGGTTGCGGAAGCATCGACGGGCGAGGAAGCCATCGCCAAGGCAATCGAATGGCGACCTGATGTCGCTGTTCTCGACATTCGCATGCCGGGTCTTTCGGGCATTGAAGCCTGCCGGCAGATTGTCGAGAAAGTCGAGGGTTGCCGCGTCATCATGCTGACATCCTACGCCGAAGACGAGCTGTTGTTCGCGGCCATTCGCGCCGGTGCGTCGGGCTACGTGCTGAAGCGCATCGGCGACAACGATCTGGTTCAGGCAGTCGATCGTATCAGCCGCGGTGAGAGCATGCTCGACCCGGCGATGACGGCGACCGTCTTTGCGGAAATGCGTAAAGCCAACGAAGCGCAGCAGCACGCCGCCTTCGCGCAGCTGACGCCGCAGGAACTGGCGGTGCTGGCGCAGGTGGCGCAAGGGCTGACCAACCGGCAGATCGCCGTCAAACTCTATCTGGGCGAAGGCACGGTTCGCAATTACGTCAGCAGCGTGTTGGCCAAAATCGGTGTCTCGAACCGGGCGGAAGCGGCGGCCTACGCCGTCAAGCACAATATCCACGAAATCGTGCCGCCGGATGATGATAAACAACAGCCCTAGGCAAGCGGTCGAAGCAAAGCAACATAGCCTCGCCGCTTTTCAATAAACTTCCCGCGCTGGAGAGGCGGCGAGGTAAACGATAAAACCGGCTGCGTTCAAAACCTTCCGTTACCGGCCTGAGTGTCGTTGCGGCTGGCGATGCGGGCTTGTGTCAGTTGACGGGACGCGGGCGCTGAAACAGCAGCGTCGGCGCGGCGATGCCCATGGCGATGGCGCTGAGGATCAGGGCTGTTTTGACCGCATAGGTTCCCGCCTCGGCCAGTAAAGCGATGCCGGTTTCCGGAGTGGCCGATGCGACGCCGAGCAGGCCGATCATCGTCTGGTAGGCGTATACGCCCGGAACCATTGGGATCGCGCCGGCTACGCCGAAAATCGCGGTGGGCGAGTCGGTGCGACGGCTCAGCCACTGCGCTGCCACGCCGACCAGAGTTGCGGCAAACAGCGTCGAAAGCTCGATGGACAGGCCGGCCGACATCAGCAATGTGCGAGTCGCATGTCCAGCTGCGCCTGCCAGCACGCAGCCCGGAAGCAGCCCTCGCGGTACGTTGAACAGGACAGCAAAACCGAGCGCCGCCAGTCCCGACCAGAAGGCATCGCGCGCAAGCAGCCACAGTAGTTCTGCCGCGTTCACAGGCCGCTCACTCCAAAAATGAACATCGCCAGCACCAAGCCGAGCGCGATACAGAGCGCGATGATGCCGCCTGTCACGCCGCGCACGATGCCGGTGACGAAATGTCCCTTGATCAGGTCTTCGGCGCTGTTGATGAGCGGTACGCCGGGAACGAGCAGCAAGACCGAAGATGCCAGCGCTACCTGCGCCTGCGCCCCGATTTGCAGGACGATGCCCAGACAGGCGATTGCTCCGGCGATGAAAGCGGTCACGACGACCACCAGAAACAGATTGAACTGCCGGTGGTTCAGCTCCTGACGGACGAACATGGCTGTTGCCGCCGCCAGAAATGTCAGCGAAAAGCTGGGCCAGTCTGCGCCGGACAGACGGCTGAAGGCGGCGCAGGCCAAGCCGACCATGCCGACAACAACCCAGCGGTTGTAGTGGCTGCGGCTTTCGGAGATGCGCTTCAACTCGGCGCGAAGGCCAACACGATCCAGTTCGCCGCTTTCCACGCGCAGCCGTAGGCGGCTGACCTCGGTCACAATCGCCATGTTGACGCCGAGGCTGACAACACGGCGCACCTTGGTCCGGAATTCGATGCCGCTGTGCGCGGTGATCACCAGCGCGTTTGGCGAGACGAGAATATCCAGCCAGTTGCAGCCGAGCGCTGTGCCGAGGCGATGGATGGTTTCCTCGACCATTTGCGTGTCCGCGCCATGCTGCAGGAGCAACTGCCCCGCCCAGAGCGAGAGATCGATGATGTCGCGCAGCGCTTCATAGCTCAGTTGCGGTTTAACGTCCGCGGGCGCGCGCTCGTAACCGGCGAGGCGCTCCGGATCAACCTGTGAGGCGCTGTCAAGCGGGCGAGAAGGCATAGGCGCATCCCGGTTTGCGTTTATCGACCATCCCAACGGTTCCGCCGCTCAGGGGAGCGTTTCGGGCCGGTATGCCCATCCGGCGGCCATCCGGCTTTCGATTTCTTCCCAGCGCCGAATGCCGCTGTGCGAGTCCGGTCGTTCCACGTTGCAGGCTCCCAGCGCACACGCCCAGCGGGCTGTCGCTTCGGGGCCGAAACCTTTCAGCAGGGCCGCCAGCAGCCCGGCATAGGCGCTGTCGCCAGCGCCGGTCGTACCGGCCACCTCGACCTGAAACGCCGGTTGCCAGACATCCGCGCCGGCCCATGCGCGCGCGTCAAGCTGAAGCCGCGCCAGACGCCCGAACGCCTCGGCGGTGTTCCCGCGCAGGTAAAGCCCGAGATGCCCAAGTTTGAACCCGGCGATCACCGCGCCCATGTCGAGCAATTCGTCCGCCAGCGAGCGCAGATAATCCCGCGTGATACAGTTGAGGATATTCCCTTTCCAGGCTTCGTAATCGGAACGCCGCAGCATGAACAGGATTTCCTCGATGCTGGGGACAAAAACATCGACAAACGGAAGCGTGCGTTCGATCACCTCGCGCCAGTTCACCTTGCCGCTTGGCGCGGCGGCGTCCGGCAGCGCCATGTCGAGTGACGTGACCACGCCCGCCGCTTTAGCCTGCCTGTAGATGCGGACCAACTCCGCCCCGCCATTCTCGCGCAGCCGCGCCATCAGGGCCGGGTAGCCGAGGTGGAAAATGCGCGCCCGCGCGACCGCCGCGAAGTCGATGTCATCGGCCCCGAAGGTGTCGTTGGTCGCCGGGCAGTGTAGGAACGTCCGGTCGGCGTTCTGCGGTGAAAGGACGATGGTATATGAACTCGGCTGGCCTTGGCGTACACGCAACATGCGTGTCAGGTCGGGATGGAAGCTACGCAGGTGACCGGCGATCATCTCGCCAACCGGATCATCACCGACCGTCGCCATCAGCCCGACTTTTTCACCAAGCCGGAACAGGGACAACCCGGTATTTGAAACCGCGCCGCCTGTCGAAACCACCATCGGCCCGGTCTCATTCAGGCGGCCCGGCGTCGTCATGGCCGCCTGCGTGACGTGGCTCATGCCCGGAATGAGATCGATGCAGAGATGCCCGCTTACGATGATGTCTACAGCCTGATCCATGTCTGCTCTCCTCAGCGGGCCGGATTATCCGATGGGACGTGGCTGCGCCACCGGCACGACATGCCCGCGCTTGCCCGACTCCAGCGCCGCGGTTAGCACCTGATGATGTTGGTGCGTTTCCTCTGGCGTGGCGCAGTAGAAAGGCTGGCGCATGCCTTCCCGCCCGTTGGCGAGTTGGTCGCAGAAGGCAGCCCACATCTGGAGCAGCGAATCCGAAAACCCGAACTCGAAGATGCCGCCGGTAATCGCCGGATAGGCCGTTTCATAGCCCAGATCAATGCTTTGCCACGCCTGCTCTCGTCCCGATTCGTAGTCCATAATCCGCAAGGTCTTGGGATATTTGGTCGAGAATTCGACGCTGAACTTTGTGCCAAGAATTCGCACATACCAGGTGTTGGTTTCTCCCGGCGCTATGCGGTAGGTTTTGATCGTCAGCGGGAAGGACTGCTCTCCGGTGTTGACCTCGCAGGCCAGCATGGCGTTGTCCCACGTCAGGCAAGGGATCATATCGCCGTTGGCGTTTGGGCGCTGCGTGACGATATTGGTGAGCAGGGCGCGCACGTTATCCGGCATCCAGCCGGCTCGCAACGGGATATGCAGCGCGTGCATGCCCAGATCGCCCATACAGCCATATTCGCCGTTCAGTTCGATCATGCGTTTCCAGTTGATTTTCTTATTAGGGTCGAGATCGCTGCTGTGTAGCAGTCCTGTCTCGACTTCGATGATCGTGCCAAAACGGTTTTCGGTGATATAGCGCATGATGCGCTGCGCGGCGGGGAAGAATGGGAACTCGGACGAACAGGCGACGACCACGTTGGGGTGAGCGTTCACCGCGTCCAGAATTTCCTCATTGGCTCGCAGATCAATGCCAAACGGCTTCTCGCCAAGTAGATGCTTGCCTGCCGCGATGATGTCGCGGTATAGCTGCGCGTGCAGGTTATGCGGGACGGCGCAGTAAATGGCGTCGACCTCGGAACTGTCGAGCAAATCCCGGTAGTCGCTGGACCGGACGCGAATCGTGTCGAAGTTGTCCTCGAACCACGAGAATAACGCCGGGTTTGTATCGCAGATGGCGGTGATTTCCGGCTCGAAGTCCAGATCGAGCAGGTGGCACCAGCGGGCCGTTGCGCTCGCCAGCTCCCTTCCCATCAGGCCGAGGCCGATGATGCCGAACCGGATCTTACGACGGGCGCGCGGCATGACCGGCCTCCAGATAACGGGCGGCTTCCTGCGGCGTCGCGCCGTCGTGAACGATAGCCATGAGCGCGCGCGTCATACCGGCGGGGTTGGCGTGCTGGACCACGTTGCGTCCGTAGACAATACCCTTCGCCCCCTGCTGCATAACCGCGTAGGTGCGTTGCAGGATTTCCTCATCTGAAACACGGCCGCCGCCGCGCACCAGCACGGGCTTGCCCGCCGCGACTTCGATGACGCGATGATATTCCTCGATGTTGTCCGTCGGGTCGGCCTTGATGATGTCCGCGCCCAGTTCGATCGCCTGCCGGACGGTGGGCAAGATTTTGTCGATGTCGCCGTCCACCATATAACCGCCCGCCTGAGCGTTGTCGCGCATGACCAGCGGCTCGATCATCAGCGGCATGCCATAACGCTCGCATTGTGGTTTCAGCCGGGCGATATTGTCGATGCATTGCCGGTAGATTTCCGGCTGATCCGGCAGATTGAAAAGATTGACTACCACGCAGGCGGCGTCCAGTCGCAAGGCCTGTTCCACCGGGTCGCCGATCATGCTGCTGTAGAGATATCGCGGCAGCGTCTTGCCATAGACGTTGGCGATGTCCGTTCGCAACACCAGAGCAGGTTTGTCCTTGCCTTTGATCGCCTGCAAAATCGGCGCCTGACCGATGCTCAACTGGATTGCGTCCGGTCTGGCATCGACCAGTGTCTGCACAACCGCGTGCATATCCTCGATGCCGTCGAGAAAGCTGCGTTCGCCGAAGAAGCCGTGATCGACGGCGACATCAAAACACTTGCCATCCGGCGCGAACAGCCGGTTCAAACGCGGGGTCACGGTCATTTTTCGAAAACACTCCCTGTCTCAAAGAATCAGCGCGTATTTGGTGTTGCGTAATCGTCCAACTGGCATCCGGATACCGGCGTGCCGTTTGCAGCCAGCGCGGCGATGCGCTCTCGCGCCTGCTCGACAGCTGCCGCGCCCTCCAGCACCGTCAGGCGGCAGTGGAACGTCTGCGATTCGCCCGGCTGCAGCATATACAGGCGTCCGCTGGCGCGGGCTGCGTTGCGCCCTTCCGGCACGCAGTTTCCGGGCTCGATACCCGAAACATAAAACCCCTGACGTGTGTTCTTCCACTGTGTCAGATAAGGCAGAGCAGCAGCGTGCCAGCGCACCGAAAGGCCGAAGTCGTCGTGTAGCAGGGCGACCTCCGACATGCCGTCGGCATCGGCGTGAACGTGGTGATAGAAGACCTGCTCGGCATAACCGGGACTGGCCGCGTCGTATTCGGCCCAGCGGTCGATACCTGCCGCAGCAGCGGCGTCGCGCGGATAGACCGCCGCATCAGGCGCGACAAGCACCGCGCCCTCACGCACCAGCGGATAGCCGACGTTGAAGTGGTACAGCACCATTAGCGGCGCGGGCTGGTCGCCGACGTTGGTGATGACGTCCGTCAGATGGATCGTCGGTTCTCCCAGATTGAGGGTATACCAGCGTACAAGCTCGAGTTGTTCGCCGAAGAGTTCGGCTTCGCGCACCACGCCGGACAAATGTACCGCTGACACGCCGTCGCGGGAAATGCTGATATCGCTGGCGCGCAGGCGACTGTAAAGGCCGTGCAGGTCGCGCTGCTCTCCGGTTTCGGCGTCGGTTTCCGGCGGGCCAACGTGCGTCAGACCACAGGTAACGAGCAATCCCCCGTTGAACTGACGCTTCCACGTCGTGCCGAAGTCTGGCGGATGGGGCGAGCCTACACTGAGCCATGTGAGCGGAATGCCCTTGTAATGCGCCGACCAGATATCGAGGCCCCGGTCGGGCAGGAGGGTGAAGGTCAGGCCGCTACCGTTATAGGCTTCCACGATTCGCATGCCGTTCGGTAGAAACGACTCGCGGAAATCGAGAAACTGCCGCGCGTCAAGGCTGTGTTGTTCCAACTGTTCTGGCGGGATGGAACTAAGATCTGGCATGGTGAATCTCCTGAGTGTAAGACGCAATCGACAGCGTGAGATAGAGCGCTTATCCGACCTTGACAACGCACTTGGGCATGGGGCGTTCCGTCTCCCGCGAATGTAGCGCAAGACGATAAGAGAGCCAAATCCACAGCCCTGTCAATTTTCGGTTACTACGCAGGAAAACTCTATGTTACGAAGTCTGGTTCTGATAGAATAGCGCGTCTTTTCTTTAATTCCGACGAGTGACAAAGCAAGTAGCAGGGACTGGGTGTGACGCAAACGCGAGACGACATCCGTAATATCGCGATCATCGCGCACGTTGACCACGGCAAGACGACGCTGGTTGACGGCATGTTGAAACAGGCCAGAGTATTCCGCGACGCATCTGCCGTTGGCGAGCGTATTCTGGATTCCAACGCTCTGGAGCGCGAGCGTGGGATTACGATTCTCTCCAAGAACACCGCCGTGACGTGGGGCGGGGTAAAGATCAATATCGTCGATACGCCCGGCCATGCCGATTTCGGCGGCGAAGTCGAGCGCGTGCTCAACATGGTCGACGGCGCGCTGCTGCTGATCGACGCTGTGGAAGGCCCGATGCCGCAAACGCGCTTTGTGCTGCGGAAGGCGCTTGCGCTCGGTCTGCGTGTGATCGTCGTCATCAACAAAATCGACCGCCCGCATGCCCGGCTGGACGAGGCGCTTAACGAGACGTTTGACCTGTTCGTGGAACTGGGCGCGAGCGACGAGCAGGCCGATTTCCCCGTCGTCTACGCGATTGGCATGGAGGGCCGCGCCGGACGCACGCCGGAGCTTAGCCCGGACCTGACGCCGCTGTTTGAGACGATTCTGAACGAAATTCCCGCGCCCACCGTCGAGCCGGACGCGCCGATGCGGCTGCTCGTCACGACGCTGGAATACGATAATTACAAGGGCCAGATCGCCGTTGGCCGGCTCCAGTCCGGCGTGGCACGCAAGGGCATGCCGGTGGTGCGTATCGCCGTCAACGGCGAGCGCACGTACGGCCGGATTGACTACCTCTTTACCTATCACAACCTGTCGAAACAGGAAGTGGATGAAGCGCGTGCGGGCGACATCATCGCCTTTTCCGGCTTCGACGATATCGGCATCAGCGACACGGTGGCCGATCCCGAAGTGACCGAAGCGCTGCCGCCGATCAGCATCGAGGAACCGACCGTTCGCATGACGTTTGGCGTCAATACGTCGCCGTTCGCCGGGCGCGAGGGTAAAGTGGGCTGGGGCACGTCCCGCCGCCTGCGCGAGCGCCTTTATAACGAAACGCGCAGCAACCTCGCGTTGCGGGTGACCGATTCGGACACGCCTGACCGCTTTATTGTCAGCGGGCGCGGCGAATTGCACCTTGGCATTCTGATCGAAACCATGCGCCGTGAAGGCTACGAGTTCGACGTTAGCAAGCCGGAGGTCATCTTCCGCACCGACCCGGAAACCGGCGAAACGCTGGAGCCAATCGAGGAAGTCTTCATCGAAGTGGCGGACGGGCTGACCGGCACGGTGATCGAGTTGCTGGGCCAGCGACGCGGCACGATGCTCGACATGCGCTCGGAAGCAGGCACGACCTATCTCCGCTATCACGTGCCGACGCGTGGCTTGCTTGGCTTCCGTTCGCGCTTTATGACGGCTACCAGCGGTATGGGCCACATTCACAGTGTATTCTACGGCTATGCGCCGCTTGCCGGGCCGATCCAGGGCCGCCAGTTCGGCAGCCTTGTCGCGCATGAGACGGGCGTCGCCACGGCCTACGCGCTGACGCACGTGCAGCAGCGCGGGACCTTCTTCATCGAACCCGGCCAGGAAGTCTACGAGGGCATGGTCGTGGGCGAGCATATCCGCCCGGAAGACCTGACGGTGAACGTCTGTAAGACGAAGCAGTTGTCGGCCATTCACACCGTGACCTATGGCGAAGAGTTGCGCCTGAAATCCGTCCGCAATATGAGTCTGGACGATTACATCGAGTTTCTGGCCGACGACGAACTGCTGGAAGTCACGCCGAAGAGCCTGCGCGTGCGCAAGCGTATCCTCAACAACGAAAAGCGGCTGAAGGAACAGAAGGCGCGCGAGAAGATGCTCGAAGGGTGATCGGAACCTCATCCCCTGACGCCTTCTCAAACCCACTGTCCCGTTTTAGGCGGAGTAGGGCAGTGCAGCCTCCTGCCTGGAACGCGCAAGGTGTTACCTCACAAGGGGCGTTTCCGGCGGAGGGCGAGGAGGAGGTTCCGATGGACGAGCGTTTCTAATCTAATTCCCAACAAACCGGCGGCGGCGGTAAATCTCGTCCGGGCGCTTGTAGATGTGCATCACTTCTTCGGGAGTCATGAAGACCGGCCCGCCTGCCGCGCATGCGCCGATGAAAATCTCGGCTGCCTTCACGCACATCGCCGTCACGTTCAGCGCTTCCGTCGGTGTCTGGCCGAGCGCGATCAGGCCGTGATTGGCCAGTAGTATCACTTTCGGCGCTTCTCCCTGCTCGTCCATATATTCGGCGACGCGCTCGCGGATGGCTATCGCCAGCGGCAATCCCGGATCGGCATATGGCACGAAGACGCTGCGCGGGCCACACAGCACAGCCTCGTCGGGGAACATGCGGTTCATGGCAAATTGCTCGGCGCGCGGGCTGCACATGATCTGGTTGACGGCGACCGGGTGTGTGTGGGCGATATACCGAACGCCGCAATCGGCCAGCAACGCCGCGTGAAAGGTGACTTCGATCGAGGGCATGAGCGGCGCGTCCGGGTCGAGCCGCGCTTCCCGCGCTACTCGCTTCATGTCATCGGCGCTCACGTGCGGTGTTTCCAGCAGTTCCAGAATTGGCTTCAGGCGCACGCCCACAAAACCATCGACCCCGATACCATGCATCTGCTGCCCGCTGGCCTTGATCCAAAAGCTGTCTTCGTCGATCAGGCAGGAAGTGTTGCCCTCGCCGATGATGACATACTTCATTTTCGGCTTGCCCAGCGCCCGCGTCATCCTGACCAGCGCGTCGAGTTCTTCAGTCATCGCAAACCTTCTTTGGCGTACACAAAAACAGGGCCCCCATGGTTCGAGGGGACCCTGTTTCTGACCTCGAATGGATTAGAAGTCGAAGTCGTGGATGTTCTCGGCGGTGTAGATGAACGGCGGCCCAAGCAGCACTTCGCTGCCGTTCACGATCTGGAGCGTGCCCAGACGACCCGCTTCCACTTCGGTGTCGCCCGGCTGCAGTTCGCCGTCGACCACCGCGCGCATGACGTACACGGCGGCGTAACCGAGGTCAATCGGGTTCCACAGCACGACCGACTTGACGCAGCCCGAGTCCACAAACGGCTTCATCGGGTTCGGCGTCGCCAGACCGATCACAGCGACCTCACCGCACGCGCCGGCCTGCGTCACCGCGTCGGCGGCGGCGGGGGTGGCCACGCTCGTCATGCCGAAAATGCCGTCCAGCTCATCGCCATACTTGTTGATGAGGGTATTGGCCTGATTGAAGGACAGCACCGCGTCTTCCTGAGCCTCAAGCGTTTCCAGCCATGTCAGGTTGGGATAGCACTTGGCGGCATAGGCGCTCATTTCGGCGATCCAGCGCGCCTGGTTCGGCGTCGTGAAGGTGCTGGTCACGATGGCGATGTTGGCGTCCTCGCCCTTTTCCGCCACCATGCTGTCGATCATGGCCTTGGCGATGCCGTTGAACTCGGCCTGATTGACGAACCACTCGCGGGCATGCGGCTCGGAGTTGGCGTCATAGCCGACGACGTGGATGCCGCTGTCCAGCGCGCGCTGCGCACCGGG
>QGUR01000061.1 GCA_003242205.1 Chloroflexota bacterium
CCAACCCGCCCCGGTTTGGGGGATTGCTGCCTGAACGGGTGTAGGTTGACTTCGAGCCGTTTGCGGCGGTTGATGTGCGGTGGGGCCCAGTTCAGGCCGCCTTCAGACGCGCTGTAGCCGACGAAATGCTTGCCCGTTGCCACGACACCGTGTTTCAGGTCGCTTCCCTGAATGCCTCGCACATAGGCAGTGCCCAGCGCGGCGACCAGATACGGGTCTTCGCCGAAGGTTTCTTCAACGCGGCCCCAACGGGCGTCACGTGCGACGTCGAGTACCGGCGCGAGGGCGTGATGTGCGCCGACCGAGCGCATCTGCTCGCGGATCACGCTGGTCATCGCTTCCACCAGTTCTGGCTCCCAGGCGCTGGCGATGCCGATGGCCTGCGGAAAGACGGTCGCGCCGCGCGCCATATAACCGCTGCAGCATTCTTCGTGGATGATCGCCGGAATGCCCAGCCGGGTGTTTTCGGCGATGTATTTCTGGATGGTGTTGGCCAGCTTCGCCGCGTCCTGCGGTAACAGGTTGCTCGCACCGCCGAGCCGCGTGACGTGGCCGATGCCGTGCTTGAGCAGCCGGGCGGCTTTGTCTGGCGCGAACGCCATGTTATCCAGCAGTTCGTAGATCCAGAAGCTGCCTAACTGCGCGGCTTTTTCTTCGAGCGTCATGCGTGCCAGCAGATCGCTTACCCGTTCTTCGGTCGGACGGGTAGCGTCCATATAGAGTTGTCGTTCTTGCATGGTTCGTTCCTTAAATTGGTGTAAAGGTAAAGTGCAGAGCTATTTCAGCGCGCCAGCCATCATGCCTTTGAGTACCCGTTCCTGCCCAAAAATATAGACCACAATCAGCGGTAGGGCCGACAGCGTGAGGACGGCCATGATCGCCGGAATATTCATGGAATACTGTCCCTGATATTCCCAGATAGCCAGCGGCAGCGGCCGGTTCTGTGGCGTCAGGATGAGCACGAAGGCAAAGACGAACTCGTTCCAGAGCACGACCGCGTTATAAATCGCCAGCGTTGCCAGACCGGGCTTCGAGAGCGGCAGCATAATCCGGAAAAAGGTCATCATCGGCCCTGCACCGTCGATCCGGGCGGCGTCTTCAAGCTCGCGCGGGATTTGCCGCATGAACTCCGTGAGGATGAAGATCGAAATCGGCAGGTTGAAGGCGACATAGGGGCCAAGCAGCGCCCAGAGACTGTCATACAAGCCCAGATTGCGCGTGAGCAGATAAACCGGAATCAGCGTTACGTGCAGCGGAATAACCAGCCCGGCGATGATCAGGCTGAACAACGTGCTGTTCAGGCGAAAGGGAATGCGCGCGAAAACGTAGGACGCCATCGAACTGAACAGCAGGATGAGCGCGACGGACACCGACACGATGATGACGCTATTGAGCAGATAATTGAAAAACGTGCCTGAGGTCAGAACATCCCGGAAGTTATCGAACGTCGGGTTTTGGGGGAAGGCGAAGACCGAGCCGCCTGCCATCAATTCGAAGCGCCCTTTAAACGCGGTAATGACCATGAAATAAAACGGTACACCGGCGATCAACAGCCAGATCAGCCCGAACAGAACAAGGGGCGCGTTTCGTAGCGTGCGTATGGCACCCATCGCCTACACCTTCGTTTCAAACCGGCGGGTGAGCTTCATCGTGATCAGCCCTACGCCCATAACGATCAGGAACAGCGCCGACGCAACGGTGCTGCCATAGCCCATTTCGAAGGACGGAAACGCCTTCTTGTACATATACGTCGCCATCAACTCGGAGGCGTTATTCGGGCCGCCTTCCGACATGACCCAGATCAGGTCGAAATATTTGAGCGAGCCGATGAGCGACAAAACCACCGCCGTGCGTAGCGTGCCGCTGATGATGGGAACGGCTATGTAGCGGTAATACTGGCCTTCGTTTGCGCCGTCGATCCGGGCCGCGTCTCGCAGGTCTTCGGGAATGCCGGTGAGCGCGGCGAGAAACAGGATCATGTAGAACGGAATATATTGCCAGCAGATGACGGCGATGATGGAGTAGAGCACGATGCCCGGATCGCCCAACCACTGACGGTTCAGGCTTGCCAGGCCGAGAGCTTTGAGCGCCTGAGATAGCGGACCAAACGATGGATCGTAGATGTATTTGAACAGAATGCCGATGGCGACCGATGACATCAGCATCGGGAAGAAGTAAACCGTCTTCAGAAAGCGCGCCACAACCAGATTTGTGGTGCGTTCCAGCATAATGGCCAGCAACAGCGCCAGCGGCATCTGGACGGCAATCGAGAGAACCACGACGATCAGGTTGTTGCCGAACGCCTTCCAGAACACCCGGTCGCTGATGAGACGGGTCCAGTTATTCAGCCCGATGTAATCTCTGGTCGGCGAGATGCCATTCCATTGGTACAGGCTCAACTCGAACGAGTTGATGATGGGCCAGACCACGAACAGGACCATGAAGACAAGGGTCGGCAACAGGAAGAGGATGATCGTCGGCGTGTATTCGTTCCAGCCGGGTAGCTTGCGCCGTGTCGCGCGGGTTATGCCGCGTTCAGCGGCGGCAGTGGTGGTATCCATTGACAGGCTCCTCCTCGGTCCAGGGGCGCGCCCGGACTATTGATTGTTGCCACGAAACGCGCCCCTGGTAGCCTCGGTCAGGTGAAAGCAGGCTATGCGCCGAAGTATTCGGCTACCGCCGCTTCCATCTGCTCGGCCTGTTCTTCGGGAGTGATTTCTCCGGCAAACAGCGCCTGCATCAGATCCTTGTGAACTTCGCCGAGTTCGGGCGGCAGGTACTGGTCATACCACAACTGCACCGATTCGGCTGCCTCGACCATCCGCATGATTTCCTGCTGGATGGGGTCTTCGAGCAGTTCAGCCACGCCCGCGACCGGCGGGATACGGCCAGATTCGATGCGCAGCGCAACCGACTCATCGTCGATGAGGTACTGGATCAGCTCAAACGCTTCATCGGGGTGCTCGCAGGCGGTGGAGATGTGATAGTAGTTATCGCCCACCGTGCCGACAACGTTGGTCGGGTTGCCTTCGCCGCCTTCAACAGCCGGGAAGGGGAAGAAGCCCAGATCGTTCTCGTAGAAGTCGGGGTTTTCGGACAGGAAGTTGCCCAGTTCCCACGAACCCATCAGGGTCATAGCGGCCTGATTGGCGTAAATCGGCATACGGGACTGGCCGGTGTCATAGTCGAGGCCGTTGAAGCCCTCGATGAAACCGCCGCGGTTGACCAGATCCTGGATCATCTCACCCGCCTGCACGAACGCCGGGTGCGTGAACGTCTCGCCGGTGCGGTTGGCGGCGCTGGCGAAGACTTCGGGGCCAGCAATACGGTCGACCAGATACATGTAGTACATGGAGCTGGGCCACTTGGTGCGGTTGGCCAGCGAGAAGGGCGCGATGCCGTTTTCCACCAGCGTGTCGACGATGGTCAGCAGCTCGTCCCACGTTTCGGGCGGTTCAAGGCCGTATTCCTCGAAGATGGCCTTGTTATAGAACAGCACGGCAATCGCGGTGTTTTCGACCGGCACACCGTAGATTCTGCCGTCGAAGGTGGCGTTGGAGAGCGAAGCCGGCAGGAAATGCTCGGTGTAGTTGTCGGCGGTCATGTAATCGGTCAGGTCAACCACCTGATTGGCCTGCACGTACTCGTACAGCGGGCCGCCGCCCCACGAGATGAAGATACAAGGAGGATCGCCCGCGCCCATAGCCGTGAGGATACGGGTCTTGTACGGGTCGTTCTGCATCGGCACGACTTCGACCGTGACATGCGGATTGTCGGCCATGTAGCGGTCGGCGGCCTGCTGAATCAACTGAGGGCCGTCGCCGGTGCTCTGGATATGCCATAGATCAATTGTTATCGGTTCGTCCTGCGCGACAGCGGCCCCTGCGCCGACCATCAGCAGGATCATGACCAACAAGCTTAACTTACGCATCGAAAACTCCTTTGCTTGCAGAGGTATAAATTCAGCGTGCGGATGTTGTATCGTTCAATTCAATCGTGACGCCTGGCCTCCTTTCGTTACGCCTGGCCCGCGCTTCGTGGTGGCGCGCAGGACTCGCGGATAACCAACTCGGTGTTCATCACCACGCGCTCGCGCGGGTGTGCCGGATTTGCGATGTATGTCATCAGCAGTCGTGTGGCGATGCGCCCCATGTCGATCAACGGCTGGCGCACGGTCGTCAGGGGCGGATAGCAATATGCGCTCTGCCGGATGTCGTCGAAACCGATGATGGATACATCACCCGGAATGCTCAGGCCATGGCTGCGAATGGCATCCATTGCGCCGATGGCAGAGGCGTCATTGGCGGCGAAGATGGCTGTTGGCCGTTCTGGCAAACTGAGTAGCTTCTGCGCGGCGTGAAACCCGCCGGGCTGGTCGAATTCGCCCGATTGCACCAGCGCTGGATCAAAGGGGAGGTCATGCGCCTGAAGCGCGGCGCGATATCCCTCAAGACGTTCGATGGCGCTGCTGGTGTTTTCCGAGCCTGCGATAAACGCGATGCGCCTGTGACCAAGCTTGATGAGATACTCGGTCGCTTCATAAGCGCCGCGCGTGTTGGTGGACACGACTGTCGGGCTGAAATCGTCGAAACCCTGATGGTCGATGACGACGTAGGGGAATTGGTGCCGTCGTAACGTTTCCAAATAAGCGCCGGGATCGAGCGGCAGAATTAGCAGCAGGCCGTCGATGAAGCCCTGTGTAAGCGTCTGGATGTACTGCGATTCCTTGGCGCGGCGGTGGTGCGTGGTGTAGAGCATCAGGTCGTACTGGTGCGTTGCCAGCTCTTCATCGATGCCGAGCAGGATTTGCGCGACGTACTCCGTCACGAGGTCCCGCACCAGCAGGCCGATCACCTGCGCCTGGCCGCCGGCCAGTCCGCGCGCCAGAGGGTTGGCGACATAACCGAGCTTGGCCATCGCTTCGCGAACGCGCTCCCGCTTGTCCTCCCGGACATGCGGGTTGTTGTTGACGACGCGCGAGACAGTGGAATAAGAAACATTTGCTTCCCGCGCGACATCAATGATCGTGACGTTTCGCTTCCTGTTTCTTGAGGCCATAAAGCTCACTTTTCCCAAAAGCGCGCACTTTGCAAACGCTTGCAAACTGATCGTAGTCAAATTTTGCAAACGCTGTCAAGAATTCTTCAGGGAATTTGTGACAAATATCCAAACGATAGGTGAAGTTTAGAGCAATTCCTAAGCGTTGCTGCTCAGGAATGCGCGTTGTGAGGAGCAGCGCGAGGCGCGAAAAGCCATCAGCTGAGGCAAAAAGCGGCTACCGGTAACGCTCTACGATGTCCATACGTGAAACTTCGCCCTCCGTTCCGGCGTATAGCGTAGAAACACGGATGGTGTGCGCCATGTGGGATGAAAACGAACGCTATTTCGATTACGTTGAAATCCGGAGACGTATAGAGCGGCGGCTTGCGTCGGGCAGGGGACTCGTCGTTCACTGCCTTTTGTTCATGCTGGCGCTTGCCGGGTCAATTGCCATGTTTGCGATGTACGAGGGCACGTCGCGTGTAGCATGGCTTAACCTGTTTATGGCTGGTTGGTCTGGCATTCTACTGCTTCATGGGATAGGGGTATATCGCTACGGCGGCAGTTCAACGACCCGGCGGCTGGCGGCGGTGCAGGCTGAAATCAACGAGCGGATAGAAGCGGCTGACACTGAATTGCTCGCCACCCCGCGGGAGGCCTTTCGAGTGCAAAGCCTGCTTGATGAGGATGTTCGCCTGCGCGCGGGTTGGGTTCCGGCGCTCGACTTCGCGCTCCTCATCAACTGCTTTATCTGGGGGATGACGCTTGCAGTCAATGCGACCAGCGGTGACGTGTGGTTTATCGTTCTGATGCTAAGCATGTTCTGGTTGCCGGCGACCTATGCCGTTAACCAGACGCGCCGGCTGATTCGTGATAGCAAGCTGCGACAGGTTTTCTCGCAACGCGCCGTCTCGTTTGATGGCGCGATCAGACGCAAGCGTTCGTTCGATAGCGATCTGGAACGCTACGTTCGCCTCTCTGACGACGGCGAGCTGATCGACTTGCCGGACGACTGGGCGCTATCGGATGGCAAGCTGAAGCGGGGATAGGCCGGAACCTCATCCCCAACTCTTTCTGGTGAGGTTCCGGTCGGCTACACGACAATCTCGCGTTTCAAGCGCTTTATCTGGGTTTGCTCTGACAGTCCAATATGCTGGATTAGATCGAGCGCATTTGCCCGCCGTCCACGCGCAACGTCGCGCCTGTGATATACGATGCTGCGGGCGAGAGTAGGAACGCGGCCGCAGCGCCAAATTCGTCAATCGTACCCATGCGTTTGAGCGGGATGCGCTGCACCGAGCGTTCGCGCGCTTCTTCGAAGCTGATCCCCAGACGGTTGGCCGTATTCTGGTCGAGCTGGGCCACGCGATCGGTGTCGATGCGCCCCGGCACGAGATTGTTCACACGAATGCCATCGGGGGCCAGTTCGTCGGCCAGTGTTTTCACCAGTCCGGCGACGCCGGCGCGCATGACCGTTGACAGGCCAAGCTGCTCGATCGGTTCGCGGATGGACGATGATGTGATCGTGAGGATACTGCTGCCCGGTTGCATGTGGGGCAGGGACGCGCGAATCATGCGGATGGTGCTCATCAGCGTCAGTTCAAACGCTGCCTGCCACTGCTCGTCGGTGATGTCCTTGAAATAGGCTGCTGGCGGCCCGCCGGCATTCACCAGCAGCGCGTCGATGCGTCCCCAGCGTTCGACCGATTGCTGTACCCAATGTTCAATATCCGCACGCTTGCGAACGTCGCAGGCGACGCCCATGACTTCCGCGCCGGTTTCGTTTTGAAGCTGCCGTACCGCGTTGTCGACGCTGTTCGGGTCGCGGCTACACAAAGACACACGCGCGCCTTCGCGCGCCAGCGCTCGCGCGACGCCAAATCCAAGTCCTTTGCTACCCGCCGCTACCAGCGCGATTCTGTCTTTCAAACCAAGATCCATGTCTTTGCTCCTGTGCTGTAATTGCGCGCCTGTTTTGCAGGAGGTTACCGCGCTCTACCGCTAGCGCAAACCCGCCGGTTGTTGCGTCTTGCCATCGCAGCGGGCGAATACGTGATATTCACGCTTGTGATGGCAACCGGCTAAATGTATACCCGTCCGTTATGTGCCAATTTCGCAAGGTTGGCCCTATGTGGATATATCTCCGGCTGCTACGATAGGTTTCTGGAGCATCCCGTATAAGGTTTTTCAATCCAGTGACTGGTAGCACCGTGCCCCTCAACCAACCGCGCGCGGATACGAGGTGGCTCGCGCGGTATGTTTTGCGTCACAAGCGCGCTGCCGTTGGCGCAATCGGCAGCGGAGTCGTTGGCGGCATAACCGCCGCAGCCGAACCTTTCCTCGTTGGCATCGTCGTCGATCATATTCGCCACGGCGTGCCGATGGACCTCATTCTGCAGGACATCGCGCTCATCTTTCTGCTGGCAATTGTGACGGTTGTGGCCTTTTTCGGCCAGCGCACGTTCAGTGGCGAAATCGCCTATTCTGTCAACTACGACATCCGCCAGGATCTGTTCGACCATCTGCTGACGATGGATCAGAACTTTTATCAGCGCTACCAGACGGGCGACCTGATTTCGCGCATGTACAGCGACCTCGATATGATCTGGCGGTTGCTGGCGCTCGGTTTCAACCGGGCAGGCAGCGCGATCACGACTCTGGTTGTCACGTTTGCGTTGCTGGCAAGCATCAACCTGCTGCTAACGCTGGCGGTGTTCGTCATTCTGGCGGTATCGACGTCGCTGCAGATGCGCGCCGGTCTGCGCCTCGCGCCGATATTCGAGCAGGTACAGGAACAGGCGGGTACGCTGTCGGCGCTCGTTCAGGACACGGTCAGCGGCATTCAGACGATCAAGACGTTCGGGCGTGAGGCCGGCGTTGCCGAACAGTTTGCGAAAGAGAACCGGGAGTATCGCCGCCGCTGGCTGTTCTTCAAACGGCGTAACGAACCGGTAGGGATGCTGCCAAACGCGATTTCTGAAATGACAACCGGCGTCGTCGTCCTGTTTGGCGGCATTCTGACGATCAACGGGGCGATCACGCTCGGTAACTTCACGCAGTTCTTCCTGTACCTCAGCATGATCGGCACGGTGCTGTTGCAAATCGGTACGACGTACCAGCGCTACCAGCAGGCGCGTGGCGCGCTCATGCGCATCACGCCGCTGCTTCAGCCTCCTGAGATCAGGACAGAGCCGGACGCCAGACCGTTACTGAACCCGCGCGGCGAAATTGAGTACCGCAATGTCAGCGTGCGCGACGAAAACGGCTGGATTCTGCGTAACGTTTCGCTCCACATCCCGGCCGGTTCGGTGGTTGCTTTTGTCGGCCCGACCGGGTGCGGCAAAACGCTGCTGGTCAACCTGCTGGCCCGCGTGCTCGATCCCGACGAAGGACAGGTGCTGATTGACGGCGTGGACGTGCGCGACCTCGATCTGGGGGATCTTCGGAACGCCATCGCCTACGTACCGCAGTCGACCTTCCTTTTCAGCCAGCCACTGCATCAGAACGTGCGGATGGGCATGCCGGACATCAACGACCAGATGCTGGATCGGGCGCTGCGGATTTCGCGTGTTTCCAATGACCTACCGCAGCTTCCGCGCGGCCTCGACACGCTGGTAGGCGAGAAGGGCGTCATGCTGTCTGGCGGGCAGAAGCAGCGCGTCGCCATCGCGCGGGCGATCATCCGCGATCCGGCTATTCTGGTGCTGGATGATGCTCTTTCGAGCGTCGATACCCAGACTGCTGCCGACATTTTGAGCGATTTGCGCCAGGTGTTGCGCAGCCGCACCAGCCTGATTATCGCGCACCGCATCGCCACGGTGAAGGACGCCGATTTCATTGTCGTCATGGACGAGGGCCGGATTGTTGAGCAGGGCACACACGACGAATTGATCGCGCTGGATGGACACTACGCGCGCATGGTTGAGCGCGAATTAAGCGGCGAGGTGATCTGATCATGCTCCGCAAGCAGAAGCTGCAGGAAGCGGATTTCACACGGCCCGGAACCGAGGATGTCTGGGAAGACGTCATTACCGACCGCTTCCTCATTCGAATGCTGGCGCGTTTCGTCACGCCGTACTGGAAACAGCTTTTGCTGACTTTCCTGCTGCTTCTGGGCGTGTCGGCCATGTCGCTGTCGCTACCGTATCTTATCAAGCAGGCGATTGACGGGCCGATTACCGAGGCCGTGACCAGCGGGGCGGAAAACCCGGATCTTTCCGGCCTGATCCCGTATGGCATCGCCTATTTTCTGGCGGTCGCTACCCTATTCGGGTTGCGCTTTAGCCACACCTATCTGCTTCAGACCGTCGGGCAGAATGCGCTGGCCGACCTGCGCCAGACCCTCTTCCAGCATATTTTGCGTCAGGATATGGCGTTCTTTAACAAGACGCCGGTTGGCCAGTTGGTGGCGCGGCTTTCCAACGACATCGACGCGCTAACCGAGTTGCTGTCCACCAGCATCGTCATGGTCGTCAGCAACTCGATTACGCTGGTCGGCATCATTGTCGTGATGTTCGCCATTAACTGGCGGCTGGCGCTCATCGCGCTGAGCGTGATGCCGTTCATGGTGAGCGCAACGATTTACTTCCGCCGCCGCATCCGCCGCGCGTCCAACCGTTTTCACCGGATCGTCGCCGAGTATCTGGCGTACATTAACGAACAGTTCAACGGCATGCTCGTCGTGCAGTTGTTTGGCCGTCAGGAGGCCAGCCGGGCAGAGTTCGAGCGCATTAACCGGCAGTACCGCGACGTTCATATGAAAATCCGCGACTACTACACGGTCTATGCGTCGATTCTGCAAATTCTGACGTCGGTCGGCCTTGGCATCGTGCTCTATGGCGGTGGGCAGGGGGTACTGGCGCAGTGGGCGACGATCGGCACGCTGATCGCCTTTATCGACTACATGCGCCGCAGCTTCGAGCCAATCCTTCAGCTTTCCGAACAGGTGGCGCAAATTCAGACCGCGCTATCGGCGGGCGAACGGATCGCGCGCATGCTGCGGATTGAACCTCAGATCGTTGACCCGCCGCAGCCCAAACACATTACCGACCTGCAGCGCTCGGTGACGTTCGAGCATGTGACCTTCAGTTATGAACCGGGGCATCCGGTCCTGCGCGACATCAACCTTCATATTCCGGCGGGCCAGCATGTGGCCATCGTCGGGGCGACGGGGGCGGGGAAAACATCGCTGGCGGGACTGCTGACGCGCTTTTATGACGTGGACGAAGGGCGCGTGCTCATCGACGGCGTGGACATCCGCGAGTTGCCGCTGGCAGAGCTTCGGCAGTACGTGTCGGTCGTGCCGCAGAATCCGTATTGTTTCAACGGCACAATCGCTGACAATCTGCGCCTTTTCGACCCGTCGGTTACCTATGAGCAGATGGTCGAGGCGGCACGCGTGGCCGCCGCCGACAAATTCATCGAGCGTTTGCCCGGCGGTTACGACTTCATGTTGCTGCCGGGTGGCGCGAATCTGTCGCAAGGCCAGCGACAACTGCTGGCGCTGGCGCGGGCGCTCATCCACAGCCCGCGCAGTATCCTTGTGCTGGATGAAGCCACGAGCAATATTGACACGGAAACCGAAGAGTTGATTCAGGAAGGGCTGGCCCGCGTGCTGCGTGGTCGCACCAGCCTGATCATCGCGCACCGGTTGAGCACCGTGCGGGACGCCGATCGCATTCTGGTTATGCAGCGCGGGCAGATTGTCGAGGACGGAACGCACGAAACGCTCCTGCGCGCCAATGGGTTGTACGCGCGGCTTTACCGCCGCCAGTTCGCGCAACTGCGTCTGGACGAGCGATACAATACATCGGAAGTTTCACAGGCGACTGAGGGTACGGCGCAGCGGCGCGAAGTTTAAGGAACGACCGGCACGGAAGCCGACTACTGAGCCAATTCAGCAGGGACAATGATGTGCGAACAGGCCGCTGGTGGATCGCGCTTCGCGTTCCCGACGCCCTGCATGAAATCGCAATGGCTTAGATGGCCACAGCTTTAGGGAGGTGGCGAGATGGCGCTCAAGCGCGACGCTCAAGGGAATATCCTCAGCATCGGCAGTGTCGGCAGCATTCTGAGTATTGGCAGCGCGGGCAGCATCCTCAGCATCGGGAGCGCCGGGAGCATTCTGTCGATCGGCAGCGCAGGCAGCATCCTCTCAATAGGCAGTTTTGCCAGCGTGCTCAGCCTGTTCAGCGCGTTTAGTTTCCGAAGCACTCGTGGTTTCATGCAGGCGAACCGGCGCTAACCGTGCCGCCTATTCAGCCCGACCTGCTCGCTGCCACACCATCACCCTTGCTGGCCGTGTCGTGTCGGCTTCGCCTCGCAGCGTAAGCGTATTGCCCTCCAGTTCGTAATAGCGGATTTGGGTCGTGCCACGGTAGTCGGGATAGGCCGAGCCGGTGACATGATGCCGGACCAGCTTCTGCGCTTCATCTACCTCGTAGCGGCCAAAATAAGCGTGATAGCCTTCCATTGCCGTACGTAAATCCGACAGGTCTGTGTACTCGGCGGCGCGCTCATCGGTACGCATGAGCTGGACGGACATATTGCCGTCGTTGTCGTACATCAGAATGCCGGCAGGGTTTTCGCCACGGCTGTTCAAACGAGCGCCATCGGACGAAAGCGAATACTGCGCGACCAGAAACCACGTTCCTACCAGTGGCGACGACACAAGCATGCTCCTTTTCACACTGCGGAGATTTTTAGTCCCAGACCGGCGGCTTTTCGGTGTAGGGATCTTTTGGCGATCGATCCGGTGAAAGGCTGGGCTGGGTCCGCTGGACGATCAATTCAATGGCGTCCGCCAGATGTTCATCGGTGATGTTGTAGTCACCACGTTCGACACGTAGTTTGTGCGCTTCGTGCAGCACCTGCACGTGGGTCGCTCCGGCGGGCGGTTCAAACTTGTAACACGCGCATTCGATGAGCTGCCCCAACGGATCGCGGAAGTAAATCGAGTCCATAAATCCACGGTCGATTTCTCCGGTGTGGCTGATGCCGCGTTCGTCCAGTCGCCGCGCAATCTGCGTGAACACGGCTCTTGAGACGGTAAAGGCGATATGGTGGAGATTGCCAATCCCTTCTGGGTTGCGGGTTGGATCAGGACGCCGGTTCTCGTTGGTGAACACGGTCAGCAGCCGCCCGTCGCCGGGATCGAAATACAGGTGGCTTTCTGCCGGTACGTCGAGGTTGGGCTGCTCGAAAATGAACGGCATGCCCATCACGCCTTCCCAGAAGTCGATGCTGGTCTGGCGGTCTGCGCCGATCATCGTAATGTGGTGGATGCCCTGTGTCTGAATTTTCTTCATCGCTCTTCCGCCTGCTGCCAGATGTAGAAAGGCTGATAATATCCAAAAACAAAAAACGGGGACACGTCCACTCAGGACGGTCCCCGTTTCAAGCGCCTGATGCGATTAGCTCTTCTTGCCGTTGCCTTGCAGAAGCTGTCGCGCTTTTACGGCAATACGGCGGATCGGGCTGGGTTTCTCTTTCGGCAATTTCACGGTCAGGATGCCGTTTTCGAGCGAAGCATCCGCCTTGTCGATGTCTACCGCTTCAGGAAGCTCGACCGAACGCGCGAACTTGCCATACCGCAATTCGCGAATGTGCCAGTTGCCGTTCCGATCGTCCCGTTCGGCCTTCGATTCCGCCGAGATCGTCAGCACATTACCGCGCACGTCGACATGAACCTCGTCTGCGGTGAAGCCGGGGAGAGCAGTACGAACGATGATGTTGTTTTCATCGCTCGACATATCGACCGCAAGCGACTGTGCATCTGGCCACAGCAGCGGATCGGCGCTGAAGGGCGCAAACGGCTCAAACATCATCGAGCGCATTCGCTCGAACGCGCGGTTCATGGCGCGCTCGGCCTCGTAAAACAGATCGTAAGGCTCACGACGCATCAACGACATTGCGAACCTCCTCAACCAACTAATTCCAATGGGCCAACTTCCGTTTCACAACAACTACATTCCATCTTCACCCAATTTGGATATAACACGGGAACATCTGAAGTCTGTAAGAGAAATATTTGATTTACTTCAAATGTCCTGTTTGATTCAAATGCCTTTTTAACGCGACGTTTACGTTTTTCTTGCGCGCTGCCGGCAAAATATTCAGGAATCATCAACTACGACACTGGCCTTTTCCCGATGACTGCGGAAAAGGCCCATATGCTATTGCGTCTAGAGCAATTTAGACGCAGTTGCTTATGTATGTGCGCAGGAGGATGAACGAATGAAGATTGCTCAGATTGCGCCATTATATGAAAGCGTTCCGCCCAAATACTATGGTGGCACTGAGCGTGTGGTTTCCTGGCTAACAGAAGAACTCGTGCGACAGGGACACGACGTTACGCTGTTTGCGGCAGGCGACTCGGATACGAAAGCTGAGCTTGTTCCCATCACTCGCTGTGCGTTACGTCTGGACCGGAACGTTGTTGATTATATGGCGCACCATATCCTTTTGTTGGAAAAGGTGGCTAAGCGCGCGCATGAGTTTGACATCATCCACTCTCATGTCGATTACCTCCTGTTCCCGATTGTCCGTCGGATGAACGTTCCCCTTTTGACGACGCTGCACGGCCGCCTCGACTTGCCCGATCTCCAACCGCTGTACCGCGAATACAGGGACATGCCGTTGGTGTCAATTTCCGACACGCAGCGCGAACCGCTACCGTTTGCCAATTGGGTGGCGACAGTGCATCATGGCTTGCCTGCCGACCTGCATACCTACCGGGACAAACCGGGGAAATATCTGGCTTTTCTGGGGCGAATTTCGCCGGAGAAGCGAGTCGATCTGGCAATCGAAATCGCGACACGTGTTGGTATGCCGCTTAAAATCGCCGCCAAGGTTGACCGGGTTGACCGGGAATACCATGAAACGGTCATCAAGCCGCTGCTCAAACGCCCGAATATCGAATTTATCGGCGAAATTGGCGACAAGGAGAAATCCGAGTTTCTGGGCAATGCCTACGCGCTTTTGTTCCCGATTGACTGGCCCGAACCGTTTGGACTGGTCATGATCGAAGCAATGGCGTGTGGCACGCCAGTCATTGCGCGGCGCTGTGGCGCAGTTCCAGAGGTTTTGGAGCACGGGGTCACCGGCTTTATCGTCGACGACGTGGAAGAGGCCGTTCGCGCTGTGGAACAGGTTCCAACGCTGAACCGCAGGCGAATTCGTGAGGTGTTTGAGAAGCGCTTTACCGCCGAGCGCATGGCCTTCAACTATGTCCGGCAGTATGAGCGGCTCCTGAACAAGCAGCGTGTGAAGACGGCGAAGCCGTTGGTGCATTCTGCGGCGTAAAACCGCCAGTACACGCGCGTTCTGTTCAAACATGCCCGGTCATTCGACCGGGTTTTTTGTTCCGGCTAGCGTTCTTCATCAGGGCATCTGCGGCAAAAGAGATGAGTTCATGCCGAAGCGCAGAGCGTCATGAACCTGCGCGACCGCCAGTAGGGAAGAAAGACGCCCGGCAAATCGCCGGGCGTCGTGTCCTTAACCCTCGGCTTGCTCGCCGACGGTCAGATTGTGCCTGATGACCTCAAAATTGACCCACGCATAATCCTGATTATTGATGGTTATGCTCCCTGTCGCCGGGTTTGCGACCGCCAGAGCATCGCGCACGCGCTGCGCTTCCGCTTCCGTTGCCACAGTCAGGTTAAATTCCAGCACATCCACGCCGCCGGTGTTGGGGCCGCCGTCGATGACCAGCCGCACGACAGCGCCATCGCCGAGCGTGACGGTATCAGCGCCGTCCCCGGCCAGTAGTCGTGATGCCGTTCCCCGGTGTACGATCACGTCATCGCCGGGGCCTGTGTCCACGTCGCCATCAACCCGGCTATCCAGCGCGTTTTCGATGTAATCATCGCCTGCGCCGGTCAGGATATTGTCACCAACCAGCCCGGCGTTGTTGATACGGTCGTTATGCGTTGGTTGCTCGTCTTCGCTCTCCGACGTTAAGGGGACATCTGTAAAGACGGTTGTGCTGGCAATGATGCTGCCACCGATTTCGCCTTCGTTATTGACCGTGTTGTTGCCGTTGCCCAGATCGAGATCGCCTTCGATCACACCGGACACATCGTTCCAGAGGGAATCGTCGCCTTCTCCGGCACGCATACTGCCTTCGATGTTTCCGCTGTTGTAAATCACGTTCGCGCCTTCTCCGGCATCGACATCCTGAAGTACGTCGCCGCCGAACAGGATGGTGATCGAGTCGTCGCCATCGCCGGCTACAATGCTGCGTTTCACCGTACCGCTATTGGTGATCGAGTCGTTGCCATCGCCGCCGTCGATATCGAGAGCCACATCGTCGCGATTGATCAGCGTATCGTCTCCGCGACCGCCGCGCAGGTTCTCCGTATTCCCCCGGTTCTCCAGCGAGTCGTTGCCGTCGCCGCCATCCAGATCGCCATCGAGGTTTTCGGACAGGTTCAGCAGCGTGTCATTTCCGCTGTCGCCGCGTACGCTGCCATGAATGACGCTGTCATCGTCGATTTCAATGCGGTCGTTGCCGGATTGCCCATCGACATCCCCTTCGACATGGCTGTTGTCGATCTGGATCGAGTCATCTCCGGCCTGCCCGAAGACATCGGCGACCACGACCGTATCGAGGAGCACGGTATCCTGTCCCGATCCGGCCTGAAGATCTCCGCCAATCGTGCTGTTGCCGGCGTCGATCAGGTCATCACCGTCGTCGCCGTTGATCTGGTCGCCGACCACCGTATTCCGTAACTGCACACGATCATTGCCTTCGCCCGCCTCGATATCGTCGCCAATCGTGCTTGCGTCGACCGAGAGAACGTCATTTCCGCTTTCACCGCTCAGGTCGGACAGGATACGGCTGTTTTGCACGTCGACGACGTCGTCGCCTGCGCCCGCCAGCACTTCGACGCCAATATCGCCTCTGGCGATGGTCAGCGAGTCATTGCCGTCTCCGGCGCGAATGCTTCCGCCGCGCAAGGTGCTGTTTCTGACCGTGATGGTGTCATTGCCGTCATTCGCGATGACATTACGCCCAAGGGTGCTTTCGCTGATTTCGATGATATCGGCGCTGTGGCCGGTACGAACATCCAGCCCGACACTCGAACTGGCGATATGGACCGAAAGGACGCCTTCAGTGCCGGATATACTGCCGTCGATGGTGCTGATACCGACGTCGATCAGCGCGTCGCCTGCGCCTGCTTCGACATCGCCGTTGATATCGCTGCCATTAATCGACAGGGTGTCGTCGCCATCGCCGCTCATGACATGCCGCCCGATGTTGCTGCTCACGATGGTGAGCGAGTCCTGTCCCTGCTCGCTAATGACATCAAGGTTGACGGTCGTTCCGGTGAGTGAGAGCGTGTTGTTGCCATCGCCCGCGAGCAGGCTGCGCCCGATAACGCTGCCCGAAGCGGTTACGGTGTCATTGTCCGGCCCAACGTCGAGATTGCCGCTGCCGAGATCGACATTATCAAGTGTGACCGTGTCGTCGCCCGCGCCCGTGATCAGGTGCCGCCCAAGTGTGCTTCCAGTCACCGTGATCGAATCGAAGCCGGTTGTCGAAATCACGTCCGAGCCGATGGTGGCATTTTCAAAGCGCCATAGCTGCTGGCCTTCAAATCCGGTAACCGTACCGCCGACTTCGCTCGACGTCAGGTCGATCTGATTGTCGCCGCCATCGACGTCGACATTGCCGTCAATGGTCGTATTTCCGGCGGTCAGCGTATCATTGCCCGTGCCTGTCAGCACGTCGCGGCCTACGGTGCTGGTCGCCAGTGCCAGCGCGTCGTCGCCATCGCCCGCGCTGATGTCTGAGGTGACACTGCTGTCGCTTACGCTGATCGTATCGTTGCCGCTCTCGCCTTGAATATGGCGTCCAATGGTGCTGGTTCCGACAACCAGCGAGTCATGGCCTTCACCGCCGAGGATGTCATTGCTGACGTTAGACGCCGTGACCGTAATAAGATCGTCTCCCACATCGCCACGGACATTGACGACGCTGGAATTGGTCGCGGTCAGCAGGTCGTTGCCTGCCGCGCCCTCGATATCCTCGCCAATCGTGCTATCGACGGCGCGCACGGTATCGTCGCCGGCGTTGCCCGTCACGCTGCGGCCGATGTCACTGCCGCTGACGTCGATCACGTCGCTGCCGCCTTCACCATCGACGCGGCCACCAACGCGCGCTCCGCTGACGGTCAGCGTGTCGTTCTGGTCACCACCGAGCACGGCCATCGTCACAACGCCGCCGCTGACCGTGACCTGATCCGCGCCGTCGCCGCCCTGCACGCCAAGCAGGTTGCTGTTGGTTGATGACAGGTTGTCTGCTCCCGCACCGCCGAGCAGGTTGCCGCCCAGCGTGCTTGCGCCCACGCTGACGACATCGTTG